>NZ_ALJG01000001.1 GCF_000286315.1 Paenisporosarcina sp. TG20
AATGATCTTCTCCTCTTTGATCGAGGCTATCCTTCCCTTGATTTCTTTATGTATCTCTATGAATCTAACATGAAATTTGTTATAAGAATTCCTAAAAACTCATATAAGAAGTTGATTGACCCGTCATTATCTGATCAAATCGTTAAGTTTAATAAAAAAGGAAAAAGCATATATTTACGTGTATTGAAATTCAAATTAGATTCAGGCATTGAAGAAATATTAGTCACCAATCTCATGGACGAAGCAATGGATGTAGAAGCATTCAAATCTCTTTATTTCAAACGTTGGGGGATCGAGACCAAATATGATGAATTAAAAAATAAATTGCAAATTCAAAAATTCACTGGTGATACACCTATTTCAATTAAACAAGACTTTTATGCGTCAATCTTTCTATCTAACATGACCGCCCTAGTTAAACAAGAGGCCGATGAGTTGATAGCAAAAGAACAAGAGCCCAAGGAATTGAAACACGAGTACACAGTCAACATGAACATCCTAAT
>NZ_ALJG01000002.1 GCF_000286315.1 Paenisporosarcina sp. TG20
CCTGAAATTGAGTTTGAAAGCTACTGGACCGCTCTTCCTAACCATCCAGCAGAAATTATTAATCTTTATCATGACCATGGAACAAGTGAACAGTTTCATAGTGAATTGAAAACAGACTTAGATTTAGAACGTTTCCCTTCGGGAAAGTTTGCGACCAATAATTTAATCTTGCATCTTGGATGTTTCACTTACAATCTTCTACGTCTAATCGGTCAAGAATCTCTGAAGATTGATGATGCTCCATTACGGAAAAAAGTATTTCGTCGTAGGGTTAAAACAGTTATTCAAAACCTAATTACCCTTGCTTCTAAATTGGTTAAACACGCTAGAAGAGTAAGCTTGAAATTCGGTCAGCATAGTCCTTGGTTTGAGACATTTAAACGGGTATACAATTCTTTTTCCACTTAGGAAATGCAATTTAATACTTTAGTAGACCTGCGAAATTTTTATAAATCGGCAGGTCTCCTTAGCATACCTTTTAATAGGAATTGGTTTTAGAATTATTACTAAC
>NZ_ALJG01000003.1 GCF_000286315.1 Paenisporosarcina sp. TG20
AACTTGTTCCCTTTTTAGATGAAACATACCCGACATATCAAATTGGCGCGGGCAGAGCATTAATAGGTGATTCATTGGCAGCTACAGTATCTCTTCTCGCCGCAGTGAAATATCCTAACATATTCGGAAAAGTTATTTTACACTCGCCGATGGTAAATGAGGACGTCTTATCTAAAATTGAAAGTACTAAAAAACCTGATTCTTTCTCGGTTTATCACGTCATTGGAACAGGTGAAGATGAAGTGAAAACAACAAATGGTAAAATTGAAAACTTCTTGAAACCGAATCGTTTATTAAATTCCTTGATGAAAGAAAAAGGATTTATGGTGTTCTATGACGAATTTGAAGGAGACCATACTTGGAAGTATTGGCAACAAGATGTAAAAAGAGCAATTACCATGAATTTCGGTCATTAATCGTTTAATGTAACCTAGTTCATAAACTTTGTTATAATTAAAGGAGCATTATTGTTAAATAATAAGGAGGTTATAAAGATGAAATACGGAGTCGTTGTATTCCCATCA
>NZ_ALJG01000004.1 GCF_000286315.1 Paenisporosarcina sp. TG20
TTCACCATGTTTTTAATGCTTTCTGTCATGATGTTATGAAATTTTTCAGGTAGAAGACCATTTATTCTCGTTTGTGTAGTCTTAGATGCACGACTTATGAGACTGGATTTTCTATTCATCTTGTGTCTCCAAATGTATAGTTCCTGTTCTACCTTCCTCATATAATCATCCATATTTTCCGCCCCTTTCTTCACGCCACAATCAATTTCCTTTGTAACTTCTAGTTTACCCTTTTAGTAATTCATTCAAATGGACCTAAGAGGTGTTTATATCTAAGTCGTCTAAAGATGTATTATCCATTACAGGAATGCTTGAATGATACGTATTTCGTACCACTATGAACATTTAATATATGTAAGTGACAAAAACTATAGAAGAAAAGGTCTCCCATCAGTAACAAACTGATGAAAGACCTTTTAGAAATAACACTTATATAGTTGGCGAACGCTTCATAGAAAAACCTCTGGTATTCGTTTCATCTGATGAAATAACTATCGTCAGTAATTAACTTATTATAGGTATGAAAAGAGGG
>NZ_ALJG01000005.1 GCF_000286315.1 Paenisporosarcina sp. TG20
TATTCATCTTTCGCCTTTGGTGAAATCGGCATACATAACCAATTCTTAGGTTTAGGATTTTTCTTTGTTGGTTTATCACCCCAAAGAATATGATCATCTTTATATCTCATACCAGTGGTATTAGATTTATTTTCAACAGAGATATCATCATTCAAATTTTTGAAATGCACTTTTTTTGATTTGCCAAAATGTAGTTTTTCAACTGTTTGAAAGGCTCTTGTTGCCAACTTTTGAGCTTCAAAACTACCAATATGTTCTTTAAATTTTCCTTGCACAGCCTTCACGAAATTATGTATCCCATACTCAGAAAAGTCATAAGCTAAACGAATATCAGCTAGTTGTTTATCACGTTCTTTTGATTTAGGTTCATTAAGAAGTGTACGATACTTCTTATCGTTTTTAACGTATTTATGTCTTTTTAGTGCTTCACCTAGACAAGAATTGTAGACCATTCTAGCAATTTTGAATTTCTTTTCCAACCGATGGTGTTGCCAAGCTGGAATATGCAAAGGAAATTCAATTGTATAAGTCGGTGTACT
>NZ_ALJG01000006.1 GCF_000286315.1 Paenisporosarcina sp. TG20
AAAAGTGTGCAACTTGTCCCCTACAAGGTCATTGCAAGAAGCTGTTTGGTTATTCTTTCACGGAAAATCCGTTTTTCTACGGACCTGTTCCACAAGATAGCAGTTTGCAAAAGCGCATGTTGAAATATCGAAAACAAGTTGAATTGGCCTTTGCTCAAGAGTCTAATCAGTTAACTTCTGTCATGAAACATAAAAAAGTACCGCTTCGTACAACGGAACGGGTCGAGAAATGGTTCATCCTAAGGGATGCATTTCGATTGATCCAACGAATGATTGCCCATATTCAAGTAACAATTCTACCGAAAAACCATATGGCAACTATCGAAAAGCTTGCAAAGGTTCAAGTCGAGCAGATATCCCTTCAGTTGACGGGATAAAGACTTCAGAACTAAAATTTTAAAAACTAAATCATCAAACAAGGGGGAAGTCTGTCCAAAAGCTAATTCCATATTATGGTTTAAGGTCAATCAAATTCAATTCGCAAAGTAATTCCTTTTTTATCTAATTATGGAGCATGCGGGTATGATAACTTTCACACATTTATGAAATTGTTG
>NZ_ALJG01000007.1 GCF_000286315.1 Paenisporosarcina sp. TG20
GCATGGCTTCAGCCGCTTCCCTCGCTATGCTCAGTCCAGGGTCTTCAGCTCATGCTATTCCGGCTGGAGTCGCCGCCTTCCACTACAATCAACTAGTGTATGTCTACATCAAAAAAATTTCTTCTATCTAAAAAATCATCTTGTTGAAGTATACTTAAATAAAGTAAATGCAGGTGGTGCTCCTCATGATTTCAAACCAAGAAACCCTTCATCTAAGTCCGTACATGGCGATTTATGAACTTGTCGTGCCAAAAGATGATATGCTTCGCCTAATAAATGAACTTGTTGATTTTTCCTTTATTCTAGAAGAGTTAAAAACAAAATACTGTTTAGATAACGGTCGAAATGCGATTCCGCCTATCCGTATGTTCAAGTACCTATTATTAAAAGCCATTCATGATGTATCCGATGTGGACTTAGTTGAGCGTTCCAAATACGATATGTCCTTTAAATATTTCTTAGATATGGTGCCAGAAGATGACGTCATCGATCCAAGTTCACTGACAAAATTTCGTCGACTGCGTCTAAAAGATGTCGGTCTATTAGATATGTTAATT
>NZ_ALJG01000008.1 GCF_000286315.1 Paenisporosarcina sp. TG20
ACCTGTTCAATAATGAAATTGTCGCCTACAAGATGTACAATCATCAACAAACGACGTTGGTCACCGATACATTGAAAGAAGCACTGGAGATGCGTGGGAATCCGGAAGGCGTCATTATCCACTCCGATCAAGGAAGCGTCTATACCTCGTATGCGTACCAGGATTTGGTCAAGGAGAACCATCTTGTGAGCAGTATGTCGCGGCGTGGAAACTGTTGGGATAATGCGGTCATTGAATCGTTCCATTCCAATATCAAATCGGAGGAATTCCAGTACGTCAAATTCAATTCGATGCCCAATATCCATGTCATGGAGAAGGTGAATGAATACATGCGCTATTACCACGAAGACCGGATCCTAGAAAAATTAGGCTACCTGACGCCCAAAGAATTTGGGGCGCAAGCAGCCTAAAGAGGTGTTTTATATGTGTATCAAATCGTTATGTCAGTCTAATAGGTTTGGCTACTTTCTTTTTACAAGATAAAACAAATTTTTATATTTATTTTTAAAAATATATTGTTATCACTGTTGATTTTAAATGAAGAATGATTGTAGTGGAAGG
>NZ_ALJG01000009.1 GCF_000286315.1 Paenisporosarcina sp. TG20
ACATTTTTTACATGTTTGGCATTGGCAAGTACTAAGTGAAAATCACTTTCAAGGATGTTCCATACCGGTTTCCAATAGATTCCTGTACTTTCCATTACAACATCTGTTACTTCATGAGAGTTCAACCAATCTTGTAATTTTAATAATCCAAATGTGATTGTGGAAAAAGATTCAATCGTTTTTTTCGGTTTTTTTTCCAAGGGACCAAATAAAATACAGGCTACCACTGTTTCTTGATGTACATCCAACCCAGCACACTTTTCAATCATCGCTTCCATAGGACAACCACCTCACTGATAATTTAACAATACAAATGACAGTAGCTAAAGTTGCAAATTTTTGTATACGTGCTCTCAGCACAGTAAATGGTACTTCTTTACTGTCACAACCAGTTTCTTATGCAGGGTCTACTCTTTCCAGTATCCACCATAGTATGTCCAGTCTGGTCGTATTGTTATTATATGTATTACCAAAAACCAATAAGTCCTATTCTCTTTTTTTGATTAAAGATCACTTTTCATGGTAGATGGTGGCTTACGTGAAACGTAAGCCATGGTGGTTTCTTA
>NZ_ALJG01000010.1 GCF_000286315.1 Paenisporosarcina sp. TG20
CCTCGTCGCAAGCGACTGTGGGGTCTCACTGGACACGCTTTCTCCGCTGGAGTCGCCACCTTTCACTTCAATCATTCACTAGGTTATAAATCAACAGTGATAAATTTTTTAAAAAATCATCTTATTTTTTTAAAATTAAAGTACTCACCTATATCTAGATCGGATTACTAATTAAAAATATAATACTGAACAAACTTCACTTCCACTGAAAATTCAAGGTTAAACATGTGTTTATAGAAATCACGACTCACATTTAAGAAAATGTTTCACCCTTCTTGAGGCGAAGCACCGGTTACTTGAAGAAGCACTTTTACTCCTTTATTTTAAACACCTCATTTATTTCATTCCTATCGCAATCTAAAATCCAATCGCTGTATTTTTTATATACATCCCTTATAGATTCAGGTGAGGTAGCAAGTAAATCACATCCTCTATCATCGTACACGTGATAAATGGTTTTCCTTTTGATATTTAAAAAATATACTCTATGGAAAGTACTTGGTTGGATTCCTAAATCCTGATTGCATACTGCTTTCAACAATGGAATGTATTTTATCAAGCGTGTTGATTAT
>NZ_ALJG01000011.1 GCF_000286315.1 Paenisporosarcina sp. TG20
ATGCTTGGATGGCAAAATTTTGGTGAAATCGGTATGGAAGCGGATGATTTAATCGGATCTATGGCATGCAAATGGCAAGATGAAGCAAATATTACGATTGTAAGTGGGGATAAAGATTTACTCCAATTACTTACTCCAACAACTAAAATAGCCTTTACGAAAAAAGGGTATTCCATATATGATGAATATACATACGAGCGTTTTTTAGATGAATATGAAATTGAACCGTCAGTTTTTGCTGATGTTAAAGCTTTTATGGGGGACTCCAGTGATGGATATCCTGGAGTTAAAGGGATTGGTCCGAAAACTGCATTACAATTAATTCAAACTTATGGTTCAGTTGAAGGTGTCATTGATTCATTACATGAGTTGAAGCCTGGCCAACAAAAGAAAATTGAAGAAAATCTTGAAATGTTACTATTATCTAAAAAACTTGCAACCATTCACTGTGAAATGGAGTTACCAATAGAACTAAATGATTTACTTATTCCTTCTTACAGTAATGAACTATTAGAACAACTTGAACAAGCAGGATTTGGTATGACAAGTCGACATGCCCGATCTTTGTATACTATTTAGT
>NZ_ALJG01000012.1 GCF_000286315.1 Paenisporosarcina sp. TG20
AAGAAAGTATACAGCATCCACATGTATGATTTTCGTTGCAGGCGGACGCTTTCCGCGGGCGAGCGCCATGCCTCCTCGTCCGCTAGCGCTACCTGCGGGGTCTCGTCTGTCTCGCTTTTTCCGCTGGAGTCGTCACCTTCCACTACAATCATTCTTCTTTTAAAATCAACAGTGATAAGAATATATCTTTAAAAATAAATATAAAAATTCATTCTATCTTGTAAAAAGAAAGTACACAAACCTATATAGGATGATTTTTTATGTGCTATCCAAATATTACTAAACAAGAATATATCACTGAACAAAATTCACTTTAACGGATAGGAAATTTGCGTTTCTGAAAAAGGAAATTACACTTCACATTAATTAATTAACGAGAGTCACATCAAAGAAATACCGTTTTAGCATGTTAGTCTCTTATACTAAAAACACCATGAACACTGAGTTCTTGGCACATTAATTTTATATACTTTCTTAAGTTTTAAGAAAAACCGGGTAAGTGCGCCCGGTCCTTTAAGATAAATGATTTAAGTACCAGTCTAGAAGGACATTCCATATAGTATTGACTTTGGTTTCCGGTATAATTTCCG
>NZ_ALJG01000013.1 GCF_000286315.1 Paenisporosarcina sp. TG20
AACGAAGCATATGGAAAAAATTATATTTGGGTCTGGAAGTCAGCATAATGCAGTAGAGAAACAATTTCGCTCCCCAGTAGAATATGGAGCTCAAAAGCCTCCTACCGGACAATGGACTGTGACTGGAGCAGGTTATGGCATCCTTACTCCGCATCAAAGTGATAAACCTTTTGTTCACTCTGCAACGATTGGACAAGTAATCGATTGTGAATGTAAAGATCCTTTAGATATGGGGAGTGCGATGGCTCCAGCTGCGTTTGATACAATTCAACGACATTTAGCTGAAAATAAAGACACTCCTTATGATTTTGTTATGACCGGTGATCTAGGGAAAAATGGTCTAGCTATTTTGCAGGACTTGATTAAAACTAGTGGTGTTTCCTCATATAATGTTAAGACTTACCGAGATGCAGGAGCTGAGATTTATGGTAACAATGAGAAGTTTTTATCAGGAGGAAGTGGAGCGGGTTGTTCAGCTACCATTTTTTTCGGTCCAATTTATGCTGATTTATTAAAGAAAAAATGGAAGAAAGTTTTACTTGTAGCAACAGGTGCATTACTATCCCCACTAACATTTCAACAGGGTGAAACCATTCC
>NZ_ALJG01000014.1 GCF_000286315.1 Paenisporosarcina sp. TG20
GGTACATCTTGTTCTTCAACAAAAACTTTTTGACGAACAGAAAAAGCATCTTTTCGCTCTTTTTCTGTTTCAACTTTTTTAGCTGTAATCATTCAGTTGGCTCCAGTCAAACGGAAAGTTTCATATACTGTCCAAGAACCATCATCAAGTTGATAAAGCAAATGTAAGCGATCAATTGTTTCTTCATGATCCATTCCAACCATTCGTAATTGACCAAAAATATCATCATGTTCGCCGGATACCATCTTTTGTGCAACTGTAATATGAGGAACGAACACATATTCTTCTGTGATATCTGATTCGTCTCCTTGTAAGTCTTCATGTAAGCTAGTTATTGCATCAGTTTTTACTACCTTAAAGTAAATCGCATTTGTAATTGGTGCAAAAGAGCTGACACCTGTTGTGTGTAATAAGAAAGGTTTATGACGTTTAGCCACATTGCTAATTCTAGTAGATAGTTCTTCAATTTCAGTGTCATTTGCTTCAAAAACACCTTTAAGCGTCATATGAGGAGTAATGAGTGCATAATGTGGGTCATAGCGTTTCCGATAAGAATTGGCCAAGTCTTGTAATTTTTTTGATGGGAATACAACGACTCCGT
>NZ_ALJG01000015.1 GCF_000286315.1 Paenisporosarcina sp. TG20
GTCAGATAAAATTCTTACTTACGATTATTGAGTTTAGCTACTCTAACATTTTCATATTTACTTACCTTCTTTGTATAATCAATAGGTCCAAATAATTGAAGTGCGAATGGGACAAAACTTGCCCAAAAATCCTCGTCTATTTCATCAGTCATCGTTAATCGTAGTCCCAATAGAAGACTAAAATAGGTTGAAGCAGCAAAGATGGGGTCTGATTGATTAATATGCCCCTTACTTTGTGCATTTTCAAGCAATGTTGCCAGTTTGGAGCAGAACTCATTGTGGAATATGTTCAATTCTTCAAATTGAGTTTTAAACCTAGTATGTTGTCCTATAACTTGAACAACTAATCGCAAATAATTACTCAAACTTGCGAAAAGGTTAATGTGAGATTTAACCATTCTTTCTAGTTCCATTATCGGGTTATCTGCTTTTGGATTGAAATCCAATAGAACTATGTTGATTTTTTCTAAGGGTTCAATAACAGCTGCATGAAATAACTCTTCTTTTGAAGAAAAATAAGTAAACACACTACCAAAACTAATTTCAGAAGCCGTAGCAATTTTGGATATGGTTGTATCATTGTACCCTTGCTCAGAAAAAAG
>NZ_ALJG01000016.1 GCF_000286315.1 Paenisporosarcina sp. TG20
TTTGTAGTTGGGGGACTGGTTTGTGTAGTGGGACAACTCCTCTTCGATGTGGCGAAATTAACACCTGCGCATACACTAAGTTTACTTGTTGTCATTGGCTCTGTCTTAGATGGACTTGGTTTATATGAGCCATTCATCGATTTTGCAGGAGCAGGAGCAACCGTCCCGATTACATCGTTTGGTAATTCATTGACTCATGGTGCAATGCAAGAGGCCGAGAAACACGGTATTATTGGCGTGGTAACTGGTATGTTTGAAGTGACCAGTTCTGGAATTAGTGCAGCAATCATTTTTGGCGTCATAGCTGCAGTTATTTTTAAATCAAAAGGTGAAGTATCCTAGGCGATATGCCCTACTCATTTGAACCTATTTGCATATTCTAGGTCGAATGGTAAGGGAGGAAATAGTCGCCATGTATGGAAGTTATAAATCTCTTTGGTTATGCACAGAAAACTCAATTGATGTGCTTAAAACGGGTCAACATTTGTTCTCATTGTCGTACTATTCATCCTATTAATCATCGGAGTTTAGAGAGATAGGAGGGAATCAAATGAATAACTCATTTTTTAAGAAAATTGAGGAAAAAACTGGGGTTTCTATGGAGGAAGT
>NZ_ALJG01000017.1 GCF_000286315.1 Paenisporosarcina sp. TG20
GGACTTACTGTGTCGAGACGCCGTATTGGACGCCTGATGGCGGAGCTAGACATCCAGTCGAAATACACAGAACCATCATATAAACCAATGACCTCTGCTCCTAACGAAGAGTCCTATCGCAATGTGCTCAATCGTGATTTTAAAGTAGAAAAGGAACTTTCGGTATTAGTGAGCGACCTTACCTATGTAAGGGTAGGGCAACGCTGGAATTACATCTGCTTTTTGATTGACTTATACAACCGTGAAATTGTTGGGTACAGCATAGGAGAGCGAAAAGACTCAGCTTTAGTTCAGCGCGCATTCGCATCGGTCAAACAAGATCTTGGAAACGTAAATGTCTTTCATACCGACCGAGGGTCGGAATTTAAGAATGTAGCTATAGACGAGTTATTACTTAAACACAAGATTGATAGATCCTTAAGTCGAAAGGGCAACCCTTACGACAATGCGGTGGCAGAGGCAACGTTTAAAATACTCAAGACAGAGCTCATCAACGGAATGCACTTTCCTACCCTTGCCCAGCTCGCACTTGAACTTTTTGATTACGTGAATTGGTACAACAATAAACGTTCGCATAGCTCATTAAGCTATTTAAGTCCAGTTGCATACA
>NZ_ALJG01000018.1 GCF_000286315.1 Paenisporosarcina sp. TG20
AATGATCTTCTCCTCTTTGATCGCGGCTATCCTTCCCTTGATTTCTTTTTGTATCTCTATGAATCTAACGTGAAATTTGTTATAAGAATTCCTAAAAACTCATATAAGAAGTTGATTGACCCGTCATTATCTGATCAAATCGTTAGATTTAACAAAAAAGGAAAAAGCATACATTTACGTGTATTGAAATTCAAATTAGATTCAGGCATTGAAGAAATTTTAGTCACCAATCTCATGGACGAAGCAATGGATGTAGAAGCATTCAAATCTCTTTATTTCAAACGTTGGGGGATCGAGACCAAATATGATGAATTAAAAAATAAATTGCAAATTCAAAAATTCACTGGTGATACACCTATTTCAATTAAACAAGACTTTTATGCGTCAATCTTTCTATCTAACATGACCTCCCTAGTTAAACAAGAGGCCGATGAGTTGATAGCAAAAGAACAAGAGCCCAAGGAATTGAAACACGAGTACACAGTCAACATGAACATCCTAATCGGTAAACTAAAGAATAAATTGGTACAAATTATTTTAGAAAAAAGTCCAAGGAAACGTAAGGCGTTGTATAAAAAATTAATGGAAGAAGTTATTCGAAACAAAAATC
>NZ_ALJG01000019.1 GCF_000286315.1 Paenisporosarcina sp. TG20
AGAGGTGTTGTTATGTCGCTTGTCTATCTAAAAAACAAAAAGAATGGCATCACATATGTCTATGAGTCAGAAGGCTACTGGGACAAGGAAAAACAACAAGCCAGAAACCGTAGACAATGTATTGGAAAGCTTGATCCAGAGACGGGAGATTTTGTTCCTTCTAAAAGATTGAACCAGTCTGCTCCTGTTAAGAATCAACCGGGACCAGTACCGAGTACTTCTAGTAAGCGTCGCTTCTACGGAGCAACCTATCTTTTTGATGCCGTTGGTGAGAAACTGGGCATTACAGAAGATCTCAAATGTTGCTTCCCAGATACATATAAGCAGGTTTTGTCTCTTGCGTATTATCTAGTGCTTGAAGACCGCAATCCAATGAGCCGTTTTCCCAAGTGGGAGCGTACTCATGTGCATCCGCATGACAAGGACATTCCTTCGCAACGAAGTAGCGAACTACTTGCATCCATTGATGAGCATGCCAAGCAGCAATTCTTTCTTTTGCAAGGCAAGCGTCGATTGGAGACAGAGTTTCTAGCGTATGATACTACGTCCATCTCTTCTTACTCCAAAAAATTGAAACAAGTAAGGTATGGGTATAACAAAGACCATGACCCTCTAGCTCAAATCAATTTGGC
>NZ_ALJG01000020.1 GCF_000286315.1 Paenisporosarcina sp. TG20
GGAAATCATAACCGGAAACCAAATTCGATACTATGTTCTTGTTTAAAGGACCGGGCGTACTTTGCCCGGTTTTTCTTATCCCGCTAACGCCTATTTATAAAAAATAAAATGAATTCGTTGATTTAATTAACATATAAGCATATGATGATATAGTTATCATGTTTATTAAATTAATCTCGTACCATGTAGACTTTTTAAATTAATTGAAAGGAGAAACCTAAATGACAGATATAAAAACAATGATTGATCTTGATAAAGCAAGTTCTGTTTTAAAGTTGATGGGTGATAAAACTCGATTATCCATGTTAAAACTACTACAAAAAAACGAATGTTGTGTGTGTGAATTTGTAGCCATTTTTAATGTTAGTCAGTCATCAATAAGTCAACACTTACGAAAACTGAAGGATGTTGGTTTAGTGAACGAGAATCGAAAAGGACAATGGATCTTTTATTCGTTGAATAGACAGCACGAAGCGTATGAATTTGTTCAAAATCTTCTAGATTTCATCCCTGATCAAGATCAAAAAATTAAAGAATTAGAACAGCAAGGGTTACGTATAACTTGCGAATAATGGAGGGTTTAGTTTGACATCAGTTGTTTTAGCATCATTAATATTCCTCAATTGCAATATTAAAT
>NZ_ALJG01000021.1 GCF_000286315.1 Paenisporosarcina sp. TG20
TCCTGTTAAATGGTTAAATTGACTTGCTTTGGTTGCATAAGTATCAATCTTTTTAATTGAATGACCTCGATATCCAAGCTTCCGGTTAATAATTGTTATTAGCATCGCAGGAGCTCGGTTAGCGATAGATTTCCCAAATCTTTTTTTACGATTGATTTTGCCATTCGCTTTATTTCGAGTGATATTTTTTGCGCGTTTTTGTAGAGATCGAAACCGCATGGTTTCAACTCGAATATCCGAACCAAGAGAAAGAATCACATTCGCTAATTTTTCGTGTGACATCTTCCTTTGAACAGCAATCTTTCGATATAGTTCTTTCCGTTTTTGACGCAACTTCACGTACCGATTTGAAAAGTTCCAAGTACCTCCACTTTTTTTGCCTGTTCCATTTATGTTGAATTTGTCAGGGTTGGTGCTACGTTTAGACCTATCCATTTTACGGTGTATCCGTCTTAATTCCTTTTCTTCAAGTTTACATTCAGGTGCTAGTTCTTGGATTTCAACTATGCTTTGACTACTAATCGCAATAATGGATGTACCAATATCTAACCCTACACGTTTTGTTTCATCAGTAGCAATCTCTAGATTTCTTTTTGCCGGTGGATATCCCTCTTGAATAAGTTGAACAAAGTAGCGAATTTT
>NZ_ALJG01000022.1 GCF_000286315.1 Paenisporosarcina sp. TG20
AAATACAACTTAAAAAGAAGGGATTGCAGAACAGTGGTTTGCATTATGTACACTGAAATTCTGGTATTTTTAGCAAGTATTTCTCTTTTTAGAAATAGTGTAGAAGAAGTATTCCTAGTAGCTTTGTATCGCTCAAGATTTCAAATAATTGTCACTAAAAATAGAATTCGTTGCAATGTTGGATAAATTCACACTAGTTGATTGAAGCGGAGGTGGCGACTTTTGCGGGAAAAGCTTGAGCTGAAGGCCACGCAGGAGCACATGTTTTTGCGGTGACGAGGAGACTGAAGCCAAGCCCGCGAAAAGCGTCCACCGTAGCGGAAATAAACGGGTTTCTATTGGTTACCCTTCTTAAAGGACCGGGCGTACTTAGCCCGGTTTTTCTTGCAACATAGAAAAGTATACAACTATAGAGTGCCAAGAACCCTGTATTCATGGCGTTTTTGATATATGGAGAATAACATGGTAAAACAAAATTTTCACGGTGGAACTTACGCTAACATATAAATCTCAAGGCGTGATCTCCTTTTTTAAAAGCACACAAGTAACCTCTTGAATTTCAGTGGAAGTGAAGTTTATTCAGTGATATATTTTTGTTTAGTAATCCTATCTAAGTATTGATGTGGGTACTTTCAATTTAAGTG
>NZ_ALJG01000023.1 GCF_000286315.1 Paenisporosarcina sp. TG20
CCTGTTTATCGTTTCTTTATGGTGCGAAGCGATGGAAGAAGATATTCTAAAAAAAGCCTAAAAAGGCCGAAATAGTATCTTCGGCCGCATGTTTTATAAAATAAGTGTCAATTCTCTCGTTTACCAAATCCAAGAAACTATTTACATAGGGGTTGTAGGGGAGCGAAGGACGCATACCCGCCGCAAGATTACCTAAATGAAGAGAGGGTTGCTAAGTGACGAAGTCACTTAGCAACCCTCTTCACTCTCTAGGCTATGGTGCAGCAGGTTTTGCGCTCTGTAGCGACCTGGAAACCCAAGTCGATATAGATTCTCCAAGACTTTAGAACAACCCTTACGGGTTCTATCGTCTTTTGGGTAGATTTGTGTTCTTTTTAACACTCCAATTTATCCTCTCGGCTAATTCTCATAAGAAAGGAGTTTTGTCTCGTAAACGTAATTTATAAAAATAGTAATTACTCCTAATACTTAATGAGCATTATTATAAAAGTCAGACTTCTTACCTATTTTTACAAAACCCTTACAATATTTACATTAAAATATGAAAACCCTTCCAATAGTTTGATATACTTGGAGAGTATAAAATCAAACACTGAGGAGTGGAATGATGGCGAAAGAAGGCATTTTGAAGCAAGCTTTTAGAGGTTGTTCAAAAAG
>NZ_ALJG01000024.1 GCF_000286315.1 Paenisporosarcina sp. TG20
GTGGACGCCACTCATACAAAAGCGCGTTACAATCAAAAGTACCCAAAAGAGTTTTTACAAGAGAAGTCAAAAAATGTCCGAAAAGCAATCTATAAAATCGATGAGTCGATGAAACATAAGTTTCCTGCAAAAAATACGAGGAACGAGGTAAACGATGAAGTAACTTACTGTGAAAAATTAATTGCCGTAATTGAAAAGGAACCACAAGTCACACAAGTACCCGCTGTCAAAGAACGGTTAAATATGTTAAAAGAAGTTGTCGAGGATTATCAAGTGCACCTTTCCTATTCCTCAGATATCGATGCACGAAAAGACCATAAATAAGCTTGATTCATCTTTCTTTGGCTATAAAACACATATTGCGTTAAGTAATGAGCGAATCATTACAGCGGCAGTCATCACGACAGGTGAAAAAGGTGATGGCAAGTATAGAATTGATTGAAAAAAGTAAACAAGCAGATATGGAAGTAGACACAGTTATTGGAGATACAGCTTATTCAGAGAAAGCAAATATTGACTATACAAAAGCAGAACAAATTAGACTGGTCTCCAAGTTAAATCCCCCTATATCTGAAGGCAATCGAAAAGAAGAAGACAAATTTGAATACAACAAGGATGCCGGGCGATTTGTTTGTAAAGCAGGACATTTAGCAGTACGAAAAGCA
>NZ_ALJG01000025.1 GCF_000286315.1 Paenisporosarcina sp. TG20
AACGACTGTCCGGAATGTCCAACGAATTGCTTTTTAGAGCCACTAGGTGGATTAGTAAGTCCTTCACGTAATCAAGCAGATACTCGCGTATTTATGCTTTTGACAAAAGATGGGACACCGTTCAAAACTTTCTTCCGCGACAATGATGGCAGGTTCGATAGTGATTGTTTCTCTGTATTCTTCCGTGTCGAAGACGTATTCGACGGATGCTGTGCAACTCTTCGTGTATTAGAACCTTTAGATAGTGACCGCAAGGAAGTTGATTTATTAACTTGTGAAGGAACAAAATTAGACTTAAGAAAGATTTGTGAAGTGAGAAATTTCCGCCTTTCTAGTAGCTGTGTTACAGTTGACTTGAATTGCTTCTGCGGCATTGAATGCATTGCAGATGTATTTCTCGATGTTTGTTAATAAGTAATATACACATCAAGGATGCAAGTGTCTAAATCAGCTCGGCTACCTATGAATAGGAAGCCGAGCTTGATTTTTATATCGAGATAGTTTGTGAAAGACTGGTTTAAATCATGTACCTTTATTTTATAAAGATTTATTCTAGAGTTGGTCTAAAAAAAGAATTGAACACAAAAAAGCACCCATTTTGTGAGAATGGATGCTTTTTGTTAGCCTAAATTCGAATAGGTAGGACTTTACCTCGCCACCATATTTCTTGAATCTCTT
>NZ_ALJG01000026.1 GCF_000286315.1 Paenisporosarcina sp. TG20
TTTTCTTCATTTTTTAAGGATAAGTAGTTTCTTTCAGCTACCTGGCGTATGGATGGGATATAGCCATACTGACAAACGCCTATGTAATATTGTTTTTTAATTACAATTTACAGCATGCAAAATCGCCAAATTAATCGGATTAGTCTGAGTTATCAAGGAAAGATAATTTGTTTTAGAATGTAAGTCTCCATATTCTTGAAGGACGGACTATGTTCATGGCACATCTATAATTTTTAAAAAATAGTTACTCAGTAGGAGTAACTCCTTTTAAATTGAAAAACTATGCAGCAAGTTTATACTTTTCATCCATTTAGATCTTTTCGCTCACTCAGATAAGATTTCCGCTCACTCAGATCATCTTTTCGCCCACTCAAATCATCTTTCCGCTCACTCAGAACTGTTTTCCGCTCACTCTACATTACTTTCCGCTCACTCAGCAAATAATAACCATTATATTCCAATAAAAAATGCATATACTTGCTGATACAGACGTCCCTATTCTAGTTGTTAGCTTGGAAAACCTTCTTTTTCAATTAATTAGTTAGAAAACTCTATAATTAGATGAACAATACACTAAAACTTGAAAAAAGTATTTGACATTGTACGCTTATCTTGTAAGAAAAACCGGGCAAAGTGCGCCCGGTCCTTTATAAGATAGCCTTCTTTAAAGTCTAGTGATTTCCGT
>NZ_ALJG01000027.1 GCF_000286315.1 Paenisporosarcina sp. TG20
TTACAATCGAAGAAGTTTCTAAAATTGTTTTTGAAATGCAACTTCCATATAATATAGGTCTTACGCTCGATCACTGTATAGAGTCAGTTGAAAGTGTCTTGAAAAAAAGAGAGATGCAACATGCTATTTTGGTTGGTGTTGAACTTGATGAATTAGCAGAGAAGAACATGTTATCGAGTCCTCTCCAACAAATTGTTGAATCTGATGAAGGATTGTTTGGGGTAGATGAAACGATAGCTCTAGGATCAGTATTTACATACGGGAGTATTGCCGTGACGACTTTTGGACACTTAGATAAAAATAAAATTGGTATTATTAAGAAGTTAGACACCAAAATAGGGAATGGTATTCATACATTTTTAGACGACTTAGTTGCTAGTCTTGCTGCATGTGCTTCCTCAAGGATCGCACATCGCACACGTGATTTAGAAGAAAATCATGAAACTTTTGCAGATATTAAACCAGGAGAGACAACACCTGAGGATCATATAAAGGGTACAACAACTTAAAACAAACTAGTTGTTTCAATTCAATTAAATAGTATAGTTCTAGGACCATAATGGGATTAATCCATTATGGTTTTTTGTTGTACTAAAAAATGAAATTACGGATATCAGTATAAAAATAGACAACTGCTCGAACCATTATTGGTATAAGTTGTCTTTTTTCTAGTCAGGTATGTATA
>NZ_ALJG01000028.1 GCF_000286315.1 Paenisporosarcina sp. TG20
GGATACAAAACACATATCGCTATAAGCGATGAACGCATTACTGCCGCGATTGTGACAACAGGGGAAAAAAGTGATGGGAAATATCTTCAAGAATTGATTGGAAAAAGTACACAGACAGGCATGGAAATAGATACGGTAATTGGGGATTCCGCCTACTCCGAAAAGGCAAATATTATATACGCAATAGAAAATGAAGTGGCGCTCGTAGCAAAATTGAACCCCATTCTTACACAAGGTCCGCGAAAAGAAGAAGATAAGTTTGAATTTAATAAAGATGCAGGTATGTTTGTTTGTAAAGCAGGTCACCTCGCTACCCGCAAAGGACGCACTGGTAAAAAAGGAACGAACAGGAATCAATGCCAGACATATTATTTCGATATCGAAAAGTGCAAGGTCTGCCCGATTCGAGAGGGATGTTATAAAGAAGGTGCAAAAAGCAAAACATACTCTGTGAACATCAAATCGATGGAACATACCGAACAAGAAGCATTTCAACAGACAACTGAATTTAAAGGAATCGCCAAATCACGCTATAAAATTGAAGCGAAGAATAGCGAACTGAAACAAGGACACGGGTATGATACAGCATCGTCTTCGGGTCTATTTGGCATGGAAATACAAGGTGCCACAGTGATATTTGCGGTCAATCTCAAGCGAATACTCACATTATTAAAAGAAAAACGATCAAAGAAACAGGCCACTTC
>NZ_ALJG01000029.1 GCF_000286315.1 Paenisporosarcina sp. TG20
TTCCCATCCGCCGTACTGTTTGGTAGGATGATTGAGAATAAGACAATCGGACCTTTTGGGCTAGGGCAGACGATTGAATGCTTTCGATAACCAATGAAAAACTTGTTTTGATTGGCTTTATTTCGTTGTACGCCAACGGTAGCATCCGGATCTGAATAGGTCTTCTCACATTCACATGTTGTTCGATCTTCACAGTCGCAGCGTTTGTGTTTATAACCATTGACGTTGGCCCAAACAGGTCTGGAATCAATCCCCGTAAGCATCGGTGATAAAAAGTCTTTCAACTCCAACGCCTGCGCAATCAAATCGAAAAGAATGCCGTAAAATAATTCAGCACTGACTTTACTGCGAAAATGACTGAGACTACTGTGGACTGGTACTTTACTGATGTCGGGAACTCCAATGAAATTGCGCCATGCGTGATTTTTTGGTTCATTTAACTGTCTTACAAGTTCCCGGAAAGATGAAATCTCTGGTCGAGTAAAGTACAAGTAATGCATTCGGAAATAGACCCTAGGGTCTACCGGGAATCGCCCACCGTCCTTGTACAATGGTTTCACTTTTTCCAAAACAATAGAATCATCTACGTGATCAATATAATCAATCAGTTCCACATCAAAACCGAGCGTGTTATAATAATGGTACGGAAGCAGTTCTAACTGTAAATCCATGAAAACGCACCTCGCATAATGGTATTTTTGGTTGTTTT
>NZ_ALJG01000030.1 GCF_000286315.1 Paenisporosarcina sp. TG20
CACTGGACTCGCTTATTCCGCAGGAGTCGCCGCCTTTCACTACAATCATTCTCCTTTAAAAAATTAACAGTGATAACAATATGATTTAAAAATAAATATAAAAATTCGTTCTATCTTGTAAAAAGAAAGTACCCAAACCTATATAGAATGATTTTTTATGTCAACCCAAATATTACTAACCAAGAATATATCACTGAACAAAATTCACTTTGACTGAGAGGAAACTTGGATTTCTAAAAAAGTAAATCACGACTTCTTATTAATTGAATTACGAGAGTCACATTAAAGAAATACCGTTTTAGCATGTTAGTCTCCATATACTAAAAACATGATGAACATTGGGTTCTTGGCACTTTATAATCATATACTTTCTTATGTTTTAAGAAAAATCGGGCAAAGTCAGCCCGGTCCTTAATATGACATCCTTCTATTAAAGTCTAGTGATTTCCGTTACCAGGCGGACGCTTTCCGCGGGCGGTCCGTGAGCCTCCTCGGGCCAACAGGGTGTTGGCCCGCGAAGACGTTGCCTTGCGTTGAGGCCGTTCTTAGCCTTTGTTCCATTGTGCGCGTCTGCGGTTAGTCGTCGCAAACTGCGCTTCAATCAACTAGTGTGAATTTATCCATCATTGCAACGAATTCTATTTTTAAAGACATTCATTTGAATTGTGAGATACAAAGCTAGGAGGAATACTTCTTCTACCCTATTTCTAAAAAGAGAAATAC
>NZ_ALJG01000031.1 GCF_000286315.1 Paenisporosarcina sp. TG20
AATCATCACGGATTCAGGTATAAATAATAACGACAATTAAAGGACCGAGTGACATGGATGTTGTTTTTTTTATAATTAGTAACATACAGATGCTACCAATGCCAATTAATATAGTATAGGGATTTGTCTCATGTAATTTTTTTATAATTTCTAAGGTATAACTAAAAAAATCATTATAAGGGGGAAGTGAAACACCTAATAATGACTTAATTTGATTTAGAGCTATAATTATAGCTACTGCAGATGTAAAGCCACTTATGACAGTTGGAGAAATATAATCAAACAAGTATCCTGTTTTGAGCAACCCCATAATTAGATGAATAGACCCGACTATTAATCCAAGGAGTAATATTAACTCCAAAAAGTAAGAGGAATCAGGTTGAGCGAAATTTGAAATACCCGAAAAGGCTAAAAGTGAGACAATAGATACTGGCCCAATTGATAAATATTTAGAACTTCCAAATAGTGCATATACAATAAGGGGTAGCGTTGCTGCATATAACCCTATAACCAATGGAACCCCTGCAATAATTGCATAGGCCATACTTTGGGGAATAAATAAAATAGCAACAATTATTCCAGCTGTTAAATCTTGAGTTATATATGATTTTTTGTAATGATAAATTCGTTTCAATCCTGGCATTAATCTAAAAATCATAGTTTGATCCTCCCATGGTATATTTTCCGACTGGGACATATTGAAAAATTTTTTACATTATCTCACTAGCGTTGCATAAAAAA
>NZ_ALJG01000032.1 GCF_000286315.1 Paenisporosarcina sp. TG20
CTCACCGAACACGCTTTTCCCGTTGGAGTCGCCGCCTTTCACTACAATCTATTAAGTGTTATTAAATCAACGGGTATATACAATAAAGCTTTAAAAATAAATACAAAAAATATCGTTATATCTTGGAAAATGAAAGTAACCAAACCTACATTTCGAAAGGACGATTTTTTATGTGCGATCAAAGATTACTAATCAAAATTACATCACTGAACAAACTTCACTTCCACTGACAATTCAAGAGGGAAATTGTTAAAAAAGGAAATTACGACGACTCCATATTAATCGGATCCACTAGCGTGAGGATCACCAAAAAAATTCCGTTTTATATTGTTAGTCTCCGTATACTAAAAATACTATGAAGACTAGGTTCATGGCACATCAATTTTATATACATTCTTAAGGTGAAAAAGTGTGCAGCAACTCATCATTAACTCTCTGAATGCCCTACTTTTCATCCACTTAGAACTTTTCGCTCACTCAACAAAAAATACATCATATTCTAATTTAAATGCGCATACTTGCTGAAACAGACGCCCCATTATAGTTGTCATCTTGGAAATTCTTCTTTTTCAATTAAATAAGTTAGAAACCCTATTATTAGAGATCAAAAGTCAACTAACATAAGAAAAACCGGGCAAAGTACGCCCGGTCCTTTAAGAAGGGTAACCATAGAAACCCGTTTATTTCCGCTACGGTGGACGCTTTTCGCGGGCATGGCTTCAATCTCCTCGGGCCAACAGGATGT
>NZ_ALJG01000033.1 GCF_000286315.1 Paenisporosarcina sp. TG20
CTTAGCCTTTGTTCCATTATGTGTGACTGCGGGGTCTCACCGAACACGCTTTTCCTGCTGGAGTCGGCACTCTCCACTTCAATCACTTGTAAATACATATCCTTTATCTAAAAAAGGTGAGGTTCCTTTATTTCTAACAGAGTGTGCTGGCTTTAGCTCATACAAAAGCGCTCCATAACCAAAAAACCTGCGAAATACTTTCTAATGGAAAAATCGAAAAACGTTCATTACAACAGGTGAAAAGGTGATGGGAGATACCTTCTAAGATTTGTTGAAAAATGCAAAGATACAGACATGGTAATTGACGAAGTTATTGGGGATACGGCGTATTCAAAACAAGATACATTCGCTATACAAGAAAATACGACCCGCGTTCAAAATCAAACGAAATGTTGCCTTTTTCAATTTAAACACCATTACTATTTTTAATAACATAAGTTTTTCAATTGCCTCCTATTTGTATTCAGTGATTTCTTCTTTCAAACAGGAGATTAGTAAGAAAAACGGGGTAAAGTGAGCCCGGTCCTTTTAAGAAGGGCCCATTTATTTCCGCTACGGTGGTGGACGCTTTTCACGGGCATGCTTTTCCCGCAGAAGTCGCCCTTCACTTCAATCAATAGTGTAAATTTATCCATCATTGCAACGAATTCTATTTTAGTGACAATCATTTGAATCGTGAGTTATACAAAGCTAGCAGGAATACTTCTTCTACACAATTTCTAAAAGGAGACATACTTGCTCAAAATACCAGAAT
>NZ_ALJG01000034.1 GCF_000286315.1 Paenisporosarcina sp. TG20
TAAAAGTAACACCATTATTGTGGGCGCCACTCATACAAAAGCACGTTACAATCAAAAGTCACCAAAAGAGTTTTTACAAGAGAAGTCAAAAAATGTGCGAAAAGCAATCTATAAAATCGATGAGTCGATGAAAGATAAGTTTCCTGCAAAAAATACGATGAACGAGGTAAAAGATGAAGTAACTTACTGTGAAAAATTAATTGCCGTAATTGAAAAGGAATCACAAGTCGCACAAGTACCCGCTGTCAAAGAACGGTTAAATATGTTAAAAGAAGTTGTCGAGGATTATCAAGTGCACCTTTCCTATTCCTCAGATATCGATGCACGAAAAGGCCATAAATCAGCTGATTCATCTTTCTTTGGCTATAAAACACATATTGCGTTAAGTAATGAGCGAATCATTACAGCGGCAGTCATCACGACAGGTGAAAAAAGTGATGGCAAGTACTTACAAGAATTGATTGAAAAAAGTAAACAAGCAGGTATGGAAGTAGACACAGTTATTGGAGATACAGCTTATTCAGAGAAAGCAAATATTGACTATACAAAAGCAGAACAAATTAGACTGGTTTCCAAGTTAAATCCCGTTATATCTGAAGGCAATCGAAAAGAAGAAGACAAATTTGAATACAACAAGGATGCCGGGCGATTTGTTTGTAAAGCAGGGCATTTAGCAGTACGAAAAGCACGAACTGGAAAAAAAGGACAGAATAATAACCAAGTAGAGACACATTATTTTGATATTGAAAAATGCAAGGTATGCCC
>NZ_ALJG01000035.1 GCF_000286315.1 Paenisporosarcina sp. TG20
AACAGCCCCAAGTCTAGCGGTAAGTAATAATTATTTTTCAACTGTGCATTGCACCGGTCGGGTAAGAACGTGGGAACATCACTTCAAAGAGGAATGATGCCACAGTGCAAGCTCTACGATATTGGGATTATTATGGGATGACAGACACCTTTACAGACTTACATCAACGAGCCAAAAATAAAGAATCATTCCATCTGTTATACGACATCATCACGTCGAGGAACAATATTTTATTAGCGTATCGAACAATCAAGTCAAATAAAGGGTCGAAGACTCCTGGAACAGATGGTAAAACCATTGTAGACATAGAGAAACGTTCGGAGAACGAATTAGTAGAAGAAATACAAAGTAGGCTAAAAAATTATCGCCCTAAGAAAGTTAGACGTAAACTAATTGAAAAAGATAATGGTAAGATGCGACCATTAGGTATTCCATGCATTCTCGATAGAATCGTACAACAATGCTTTAAACAAGTGTTAGAGCCAATTGCAGAGGCTCATTTTTATAATCATAGCTATGGATTTAGACCTTTACGGTCTACTCACCATGCGATGGCAAGAATTCAATTTCTAGTTAATCAGTCGAAACTCCACTACGTTGTAGATATTGATATAAAAGGGTTCTTTGATAATATCAATCATACATTGCTTATTAAGCAGCTATGGAATTTAGGTATTCAGGATAGACAGGTTTTAGCCTGTTTATCGAAAATGTTGAAAGCTGAAGTGGATGGAGAAGGTATTCCGACAAAAGGTTCTCCGCAAGG
>NZ_ALJG01000036.1 GCF_000286315.1 Paenisporosarcina sp. TG20
GCCGCATTGCGCTACAATCAAAAATACCTGTCTAAAATAAACGGCTAACAATTAAGTGTTCGTGTTTATTATCGAATTTAGGAGTTATGAAATTGATTCATTAAATATAAGTATTTAAAAGTCATAGACGTTTAGCCTTGACTAAGAAACCCAAGTTGGATTTAATATAAAAAATCTTTTTCTATAACGCTTTAATATTTTGCAATTCGTGTTGCAGAATGGCGTCGATGCACACTATCAACAAGATTGCCTGTAAGAAAGCTACGAGTAAAGTGACCATATGGTCCCTTCACTCGTAGCTTTCATTCTTGATATTATGGTGTAGCGAATTCTTATCTCTAATTAGTTAATTTAAAGTGCACCATTCAGCACTTTTTCCATATGTTTTAGATGACTAGCAAATGGAGATTCTATAGGAATGCATCTATATAACCAGCTATGTCTAACTTGAAGCAAGTGTTAACACGTGAGCTATACACTAAGGAGATAGCGACTGTCGCATTGGTCTACAAGGCGCTTTACACTTATCTTTTTTAGAATCGCAAGTTTCCTCTCAGAGGAAGTTAATATTGTACAGTGATATATTCTTGTATAGTATAGTAACCCTGTATAAATATAGGTGTGAGTACTTTCATTTTAAAAGATAGGACGATTTTTTATATTTATATTTTTATCATAGTTAATTTTAAAATAGGTGGAATGATTGTAGTGAAAGGCGGCGACTCCTGCGGGAAAAGCGAGACAGACGAGACCCCGCAGTCGCGCACAA
>NZ_ALJG01000037.1 GCF_000286315.1 Paenisporosarcina sp. TG20
CGTTTCACCATCTATACCTCCAGCACCTTTATTCGCTCTAACTTCTTTGAAACTCGCTGCTAACTTTCGATCAAATAAAAGTTGGCCATACACACTATGGAGTTTCATTTTCCACTCTAGACTCATATCCTATTTCACACCTTTCCTTTTGCACATTCAATTAGTGTTACCTAAGTAGCTTTCTTGTTCACATTACAATTGTTCCAGTGTGAAGCCATAAGGTGATTCCCCTTCCGTTCATTCAGTGTTTAGTCACTGAATTACTTCCGTACTATGAGAACCTCTGACTTCTCCATTCATTCATCATCATTTCGGCTCAGCCTTATAGAATAGAATCCTACCTGGATGGTAAAAATGGAGACCTCACGGGGTCATTATAAGTACCTTCTGAACATACCCTGCATCTTCACCAATAAAGCTACTATTCCTTGCTCTGACTTCAAAAGAAATAGTCGTTTAGTGGACTTCCTCACTTTTCGAAGAGTCGTCAACTTTACCGGCCGCCACATGCTTCACGTTTTCACATTAGGGTCTGCACATTCATCTACGGGTCTCTCGACTTTCCGCATCTCCTTCAGACATAACCTCACGATTATGCCCTAGATTAGATTTCTCAAGCTAGGTCAGCCTCCTTGAGGATGGACTTTCACCATCTGGCATAAATCTCTTATCTGCATTCCCCAATCGTTTCACCGAAGTGACGTCGTCAGTAACAGAGAAAAAGACAAAAGACACGAACCCATTTAAGGATTCGCGTCACTTATAACTGCCCGTCGCACAAA
>NZ_ALJG01000038.1 GCF_000286315.1 Paenisporosarcina sp. TG20
CCCATAAATGGTATACCTAATTGACGAGCCGCAAAACTTGTAGGCGTTATTTGATTAACTAAATCCCCTGATAAAAACAAATCAATATCAGTTAGTTGAAATCCGCCTTTCATAATGGCTAAATTACACGTATCCTCAATAAGTTGAGCATGGCCTTTTTCATTTGTTTCTTGGCCAAGTCTTTCATCTTCGTAAATATGATCAAAATCTTTACTAAAAGGACTTTGCTTTTCGAGTGGACCCACGGCAACAGCCGTACATACAATACTTGGTTTAGAAGCAAATTGGATTGTTCTTGTCTTCACCAAGATATTACCCCCATTTGGACCAATATGGTTTTAATCAATGCAACGATAAACGCTGAGAATACCCCGTAAACAATTACAGACCCTGCCAATTTAAACATATTCCCACCAATTCCTAGTATGAATCCTTCTGATCTATGTTCAATCGATGCAGAAATTATGGCGTTACCAAATCCCGTAACTGGCACTGCTGAACCTGCACCTCCAAACTGACCGATTTTCTTATATAAACCAAATCCTGTTAAAATCATTGAAATAAAAATCAATGTAGCTACAGTTGGGTTACTTGCTGTACGCTCTGTAAAATTAAAGAAATACATGTAAAAGAAAGCAATGAGTTGACCGATTCCACAAATAATTCCACCAACTAAAAATGCTTTAAGACAATTCATAAGAATTGGACGTTTTGGTGCAATTTTATCCACGGTTCCTTGATATGCATTTGCATCCATTTAGGTTTGCTCCTTTGCCAATGTTTTAATGTCTTTTATTTCTTTCTTTAATGCTTCCATTTTTGGTTTTTCTTTTATGATTTT
>NZ_ALJG01000039.1 GCF_000286315.1 Paenisporosarcina sp. TG20
ATCAAACTCTCCATAATACTTCGCATAACAAAGTTGAGAGTATGATTGCTCATACTTTGTTGCTGGCGTCAAAAATATTGACGTTTATAATGAACGTTTAAGTTCAAGTTTGCTTCCGGCACCGAAGTGCGTTCCGCTTTGTTAGTTGACGTTTTGCTGTTCAGTTTTCAAGGTTCACTTGGTGTCGCTCGTTTTGGCGACTTTTATATCATATCAAATTATCATCTTCATGTCAATGAAAAGTTTTTAACATTTTCATTCACTGTATCGCGTTCAATCCATCGACTTAAATATTATATCAAAATATCTTCTTCATGTCAATAATAACTTTCGTAATATATTAGAGGCACTATGTTGCTATCAAATAAGCAACTTTCATAGTATATCAAATTACTACACTCAAGTCAATAAGAGATTTTATAATTTAAAAGTCCGTCTATATTCAGTTTGGTTACTGTTATCTTAATTAGTTTCCCATAGAAAAATTGGTAGTTACGCCTTCGACATAAGAATGAATAGTAATACTTATTCCAAGAGTATATTATCAAGTAGGTCACCAAATTATACATCCTTTGACAATCACCCCTAAGCTAACATTCATCATAAAATTTAGCGAAATGACTACTATACAAATGGTTTTATTGCATTACGTTCTATTAGATAGAAGAAACCATTAAGGAGTTTCACTTTGTTAAATGATCAAGAGTCTTTTTGTTGTGAAGGATAACACTTCCTTACTCCAGCCATCTTGCTCTGAAATACCTTCTTTCTCAATCAGTACGAGAAGAAAGCAGTTGATCATTCACCCTTTAATCTCAATTAAAAAAAACGCACAAAAAAACCGATACCCTTTT
>NZ_ALJG01000040.1 GCF_000286315.1 Paenisporosarcina sp. TG20
TAGACTAACATAATTAAATGGGACAATATAAAACACCTCCGAAATGGTACACTTAACACAAGTACAGAAATCGGAGGTGTTTTTGCATGGGCAAAAATGTATATTCAAGTGAGACGAAATGGGCCGTGGTGAAAGATAAAATGAGTGGCCAGTTGACCACACGAGAGATTATGGAGAAACACGGCATTAAAAATAAAACGCAGATTGAGACGTGGATGAAATGGTACCAGGCGAATGAAATCCACCGGTTCGACCAGCCAATCGGCAAGCAATATTCATATGGGCATGGGCCGGAATTTGAGAGTGAACTGGAGAAGAAAGAGCGCCAGAATTCGCATTTGAAAATGGAGAATGACATCTTAAAAAAGTACTTGGAGATAAAAGAGGAGTTGAAAAAGGGGTAATTCTTCGATTGGTCGAAAAATACCGAGAAACGTATACCGTAACGGTAATCCTGTCCGCTTTATGTGTCCCACGTTCCACTTATTACCGCTGGTTGACCGGAGGTGCCACTCCCGTGTTGACGGAGGCGGAAGAGGCGATTATTGCATTGTGCAAGAAAACGAAATATCGCTTTGGCCATCGGAAAATCAAAAAGTTACTGAAGAACGCTTATCAGCTGGATCGGCATCGCAATACGGTTCAAGCCATCATGCAAAAGCATAACTTACAATGCCGGATCAAACCAAAACGAAAATGGAAATCACAAGGCGAATCCGTCATTGTGGCGCCGAATCTCCTGCAGCGTGATTTTACGGCTTCTGCGCCAAATCAAAAATGGGTGACGGACATCACGTATATTCAGTACGGAAGCTCGACGATGTACCTGTCGACGATCATGGACCTGTTCAATAATGAAATTG
>NZ_ALJG01000041.1 GCF_000286315.1 Paenisporosarcina sp. TG20
ATGAACGTTTAAGTTCAAGTTTTGCTTCCGGCACCGAAGTGCGTTCCGCTTTGTTAGTTGACGTTTTGCTGTTCAGTTTTCAAGGTTCACTTGGTGTCGCTTGTTTTGGCGACTTTTATATCATATCAAATTACCATCTTCATGTCAATGAAAAGTTTTAATATTTTCATTTACTAAATCGCATTAAAAATAAGCAACTTAAATATTATACCAAAATATCATCTTCATGTCAATAACAACTTTCATAATATAATAAGATCAATATGTCGCTATCAAATAAGCAACTTTCATAGTATATCAAATTACCATCCTCAAGTCAATAAGAGATTTTATAATTAATACGTTCGTCTAAATTCAGTTTGGTTACTGTTATCTTAATTAGTTTTCTAATTAGATTCCCATAGAAAGATTGGTAGTTACGTCTTCGACATAAGAATGAATAGTAATACTTACTCCAAGAGTATATTATCAGGTATGTCACCAAATTATACATCCTTTGACAATCAATCCTACGCTAGCATTCATCCACAAATAATAACCATTTAGCGAAATGGGTACTATTCAAATGGTTTCAAATCTAATTTAATAAATGGTTTTATTGCATTACGTTCTATTAAATAGAAGAAACCATTAAGGAGCTTCACTAGCTTGTGACTTTCTAAATTATCGAAAGTCTTTTTTGGTTTTGAAATCACTTAAATACTTCTCTTTCTCACTCCAGCCAACTTACCTTCTATATAAAAATGAAGCACTTCTTTCTCAATTACAAGAAACTGTTCCTCCTTCACCTATTAATCCCAATCGATAAAACGCACAAAAAACCCGATACCCTTTTACAGGTATCGGGTTTTTATTTGCCTAGCGACGTCCTACT
>NZ_ALJG01000042.1 GCF_000286315.1 Paenisporosarcina sp. TG20
GCATTCGATTTTAAACGGATGACATAATAAACGGATTCCTTTTCACACAAATCGTACAAAGCAGGGACAGCAAATCCACTATCTCCGCGAATAAATGGAGTAGTCTCTGGGAAGTTCTCGTTGTAATGTTCAATCAATGGTTGGATGAATTCTACTACACCGTTAGAAGTATACACATTGCCAGGACGTAGCTTGGCTTTCAGAAAATCACCTGTGACACCGTCAAAAACAACTAATGGATGGAAACCAACCGTTCCATAATGGGCGTTGTAAGCGATTGATTCTTGATTGCCATAGGTATCTGCATGAGTAGAATCCAAATCAAAGATGATGGCCTTAGACTTTCTGTACCGATGTACTTTATCGAGTAGTTTTTGATTGGCCATTTCTAATTGTTCAATGGAATTCGCATCAAATCGTCCCCAAAAACGAGATAGACTAGGTTGAGAAGCGAGCGCAGCTGTTCCAAGGATTTGTGTAAAAATAGGGTCGTCCGTTAATTGATCTGCCGCATCGTCTTCGGAATAGCCAGCAATCATTTGATACATCTTTTGACGCAACAAATTTTCATTGGAATGAGTAAAGAAAGACCTCGTGTCCTTCAAGTCTAGATGTTTCGACAATGTTTGAGAGAAGCCAAGCTTTTCATCGAACTCTCTAAAAATGAGCGTACCCGTATCAGAGGAAAGAGAACCTCCATCATTCGATAGTTTAATTTGACGATTGTAATTAAGCGTAATTTGCGGTAAAGTAGCCATTATAAGAATCCTTTCTACTGGTTATTTTGTCGTGATTTAACCTTAGCAGAAATGGATTCTTTTTTCATTTATTTCATGCACAAATAGCTGACAATAAAACTGATAAGATGGGCGTTTCTAGCCTGTCACGG
>NZ_ALJG01000043.1 GCF_000286315.1 Paenisporosarcina sp. TG20
TTATGGCGTTCATTCGTCCCACGTTCACTAGAAGTGTAGGGGTGAGTGAAGTAGACTTCCGTTTTTTCCTTATCAAACGTGAAACCCAATTCCGCAAATTCGGAACCGTTGTCTGCTGTGATGGTTTTGAAGATGTTTTGGAATTGTGAACCGTAGCTGTTTCGTATCTCTTTGATTGCCGTACTTACAGCGTCACTTGTTTTCCCCTCGATCTTCACAATGATTTCCTTACGTGTTTTACGCTCAGTGATTGTCAACAGCACGTTATCTTGGCTTTTTTTCCCGATGACAGTATCGATTTCCCAGTGGCCAAACTCTTCACGCAGAGCCACTTCGTCCGGCCGTTCCTCGATACTACGGCCAAGCACACGTTTATTTTTACGACAACGTTTCTTCTTTGTGTTTAGACGAACTTTCATGGGCAAATCAATGTTTTTCACACCAATAAAACCGAGCTCAATATAGTTATACAGTGTCTTTGTACAAACGATGGCACCATTAAATAGACTGTGTCGTTCAACAAAGCCACAGACGGCATCAGGAGACCACTTATCTTCCAAGATTTTAGTTTCTGCAAACTGAATGAACTCAATAGCATTATCTAGTTTAATCTTGGCACCGCAGGATTTCCTGTTCTCTTCATAAATTCGTTGAGCTGTATCAGGAAAATAGGTTTCAAACATCGTTCTTCCAGATTTCATTTGTGTCACGGTGCCGCGTTTTAATTCACGGTAAATCGTGCTTTTATCGCACCCGACTGTATGAGCAATTGCCTGCATTGACTTTCCTTCATCATGTAACGCAGCTATCTTTCCACGGTCAAAAGCTGTGAGATGCTTAAACGTTCGTATAGTTGTGGTAGAATCGAGTTGTGCCATAGATAAACCTCCCGTATTG
>NZ_ALJG01000044.1 GCF_000286315.1 Paenisporosarcina sp. TG20
TTGTTGAAAGGCCAGTTGCTCCGTGTGTGTTTCGGATTTTAAGCTGACTGAATAAGTTTTATTTTTCGCACCTTCCTTATAACATCCATCACGTAATGGGCATACCTTGCATTTTTCAATATCAAAAAAATGTGTCTCTACTTGGTTATTATTCTATCCTTTTTTTCCAGTTCGTGCTTTTCGTACTGCTAAATGCCCTGCTTTACAAACAAATCGTCCGGCATCTTTATTGTATTCAAATTTGTCTTCTTCCTTTCGAGTACCTTCTGATATTGCGGGATTTAACTTGGAAACTAGTCTAATTTGTTTTTCTTTTGTATAGTCAATATTCGCTTTCTCTGAATAAGCTGTATCTCCAATAACCGTGTCTACGTCCATACCTGCTTGTTTACTTTTTTCAATCAATTCTTGTAAGTACTTGTCATCACTTTTTTCACCTGTCGTGATGACTGCGGCTGTAATGATTCGCTCATCACTTAACGCAATATGTGTTTTATAGCCAAAGAAAGATGAATCAGCTGATTTATGGCCTTTCCGTGCATCGATATCTGACGAATAGGAAAGGTGCGCTTGATAATCCTCGACAACTTCTATTAACATATTTAAACGTTCTTTGACAGCGGGTACTTGTGCGACTTGTGGTTCCTTTTCAATTACTGCAATTAACTTTTCACAGTATGTTACTTCATCTTTTACCTCGTTCGTCGTATTTTTTGCAGGAAACTTATCTTTCATCGACTCATCGATTTTATAGATTGCTTTTCGGACTTTTTTTGATCTCTCTTGTAAAAACTCTTTTGGTGTCTTTTGATTGTAACGTGCTTTTGTATGTGTGGCGTCCACAATAATGGTGCTACTTTTAATGATGTTCTTTTCCAGTGCGATTTCAACGGTTTTCCTAATTAACATATCTAATAGACCGA
>NZ_ALJG01000045.1 GCF_000286315.1 Paenisporosarcina sp. TG20
TCTTCGCGGGCCAACATCCTGTTGGCCCGAGGAGACTGAAGCCATGCCCGCGAAAAGCGTCCACCGTAGCGGAAATCAACGGGTTTCTATGGTGATTCTTCTTAAAAGGGCCGGGCGTACTTTGCTCGGTTTTTTTTGTTGTTAAATAAATAGATATTATAACAACTGCGTTTATAACCATGATTACAAGTTTAGACGAATTAAAGAGAATGCTCTTTGAGGTAACTTTATATCTAAACCTCATAAAACAATGATAAAAGTGGGGAAGAATACATACACTTTAGGAAGGAGAACCTTAGCACATGTTCTGAACTGGGGGATTACTATAGTTCCAGTTTATTTTTTTTCAGAGAGTTTAGTTTAATAATCATTTCATGTCATTGGATATTAGATTCATATTAAGAATGATTTATAGAGGGTGATAATAAGATGGCTATTCTAATTGAAAAGGCACTACTTTTGATGATTATATTGAGATTGCTTTCAGGAAGTATAGAGGTATCAGCTGCGTTATTGATGTTTAAATTAAATGATTTAGAAAAAGCCCTGTATATCAATTCTCTTCTTGCATTGGTAGGTCCAGTTGTGTTGATCGTTACGACGGGTATTGGATTATACGGTCTTACTGAAAAAATTTCATTAACAAGAATCATTTGCCTCTTTAGTGGTATCTTTCTTATTCTTTTCAGTTTAAAAGCTAAATGAAAATTTTTAGTTTGTCATGTTAGTTTTACCTACATAGAAAAGGACCTTACCGCCTTTTTAAGTAATTTACATATAATAGACTATAATCTCCGCTTAAATTAGGGAACTAATACGATGATTGAGGCATCATTACCTGATTGGGGTAACTATGGTCTTGATTAAGGAAATTAACCAATAATATTCCAATTGTATCGGGGTCAGTAATTGAAAGACAAATATTAAATAAAGACAGAGCGCCAAGTG
>NZ_ALJG01000046.1 GCF_000286315.1 Paenisporosarcina sp. TG20
CCATAAAAAACACGTTTCCCTTCCCGTTCTTGAACACACTCTTCCTTTTGTTCTGCAATAGCTAACCAAGTTTCCGGTTTTTCTCGACGCGGATTTCGTTTGATGATAAACCCAGAGTCTTCATTTATACAAATCCCAATGTTGTCTGCAGAGTCATTTCCCCCATCCATTCGAACCAGTAGAGGGAGGTCGGTTATTCGTTTAGCATAACGAATACTTTCTCTTAGGAAAGAGACTGTTCCATTTTGAACATGCGTGCTGCCTTCTCGTAAATCTGTATTGACAACGTACCCCTCTTGACCAAGATACGCGAAAATGGGTGCATATCCATCGCAACCTTTATAGGTACGGCTTACGCCTTCCTTCTTGGTTCTTGAGTTATCAAAAGGAGAGACATCTATATCGAGTGGCACAATTAGTATTTCCTCTGTACCGTTCGCTTTAATTGTAAGAGGTGTCACTGGAGAGTCAAATTGTTGAAGTAGCACCACCGACTCTTCTAATATCGTTGATTTCCAGTCATCCACCTTCGCAATTTGGTCTAGTCGTTGACGTAGAGTTGCACTTGAAGGGACTTCACCTATTCCCAACGCAATAGGGAAAAATGGATCATTTCGAAAACCTTCAATGTATTCAAAATCATTTTTACTTTGGGCTAGTAGCCCTATGTAAGAGTTAATAACATCTCCATTTTGAATGTTAGGAAAAGAACGAATATCTGGCACTTTTATTTTAGTAAACCGATTATGTAGTTTAGTCTTTGAAATCAATAATCCAACTAAACTCAGACCTGAATGAGTAGTTAAAGTTTCGTCGGAATTCTCTAATGTAAATTTAATCATTTTTTGCACCTACCGGGTGAGGAAAGAATTTCAATCAAAAAAGATTGATAACCCAATTATACCAAGGTTCAAGACTTCTTCAGAAGTATTTTTCGATTAAATCATCACGGATTC
>NZ_ALJG01000047.1 GCF_000286315.1 Paenisporosarcina sp. TG20
AAAATGCCGATCAAATCCGATAGGTTCGGGTTCATTCTTTTTATTGTACGGAATAATTGAATGTGCACCTATGCGATAAACTTGTTCATATATCGCCTGATAATCGTATCCAGCATCCATTGTAGCGTACTTGATTTTTAGCGAAGTCAAACGATCTTGAACCCCTTTTAGTAAAGGGATTGCAGCCTTTCCATTTAGATTGCCCGAAGAAAATAAGGATTGAAGAATGTATTGGCTTTGCGTACCAACAGCTAAATGATATTTAAATCCATACCAGAAGACATTCTTTCCTTCACTACTTTTTTTCACTCCCCATTCAGGGGACGTCGGAACAGAATCGCGTAATTTCGATAGAGGAACATTTAGTTGGGCGGCAATGGTCTTTTCATACAGCGGAAGATTCGCTTCTTCCTCCGCCTTTTCCACTAGCCATTGTTCACGTTCTTCTTTCTTTTTACGGCCTCGTTTTTTTGGTTCTTTTTCCACTTTTTCTTTCTTGAAAGGTGCTTGATCACGTGCTTCCACATGGGTGGCGTCAATCGCGATTGTTTCATCCGAAACGAAACCTTCTGATATGGCCAGTAGAAGCGTGCGTTCCTGAACGATTTCAAGTGCATCCGATTCGCTGATTAAAGTAATCATGCGTGAATAAGAAGCTTCCGAAGGAATCTCATCGGATACCAGAAATCCGCAATCAACTTTGAATCTTAAGTCATTTTGAAGTCGAATTACCAAGTCTTTGATAAATGGAATACGGTCTGTGATTCGAACGATTAATGAATAAATCATGGCTGTATAATTTAGCGTTTGTGGAGCCCCGACGCGAGACTTTTTCATCACAACATCAAGGATTGGATGGATATCAATACCGGATAAAACCGTATTGAACCGATGGGTAGGTTCCAAGTCATATAAAGTTTGCATGTCAAACAGGCTTTCTTGTCTTATAATAGGCATAGAGCATTTCTCCAGTCTGTTAATGTGT
>NZ_ALJG01000048.1 GCF_000286315.1 Paenisporosarcina sp. TG20
CTAGCTCAAATCAATTTGGCACTTCTATTTGGCGAGCACTCAAGATTACCAGTGTACTATCGTAAGCTTCCTGGTAACATCTCAGACGTCAAGACGATTCAAAACTTGTTAGCTGATCTTGACTTTCTCAAGCTAGACAAGGTCAAGTTGGTCTTGGATCGCGGTTTTTACAGTGAGGACAATATCAATGCCATGTATCAGAAGCATTTCAAATTTCTGATAGCTGCAAGAACATCCCTAAAACTGGTTAAGGACAAACTAGATCAGGTACGAACCACAATCGCATCGCGCCCTCATTACAGTTCGAAGTACGGTTTGTATTCTGTCTCACACATTGTGGACTGGAACTATAATGAAACCAAAAAACGCAGTGGACAAAAAATTACAAGCACGAAAAGAATGTACCTGCACTTATACTATAATGACCAAAGAGCAACGGATGATAAGGTTGCTTTTAATAAGCTACTCGATCTGATCGAAGAAGAATTACTGTCTGGAAAGAGAAAACCAGAACATGAAAAACTGTATAAAAAGTACTATGAGATCAATGAAACCCCAGTACGTGGGGTTACTTTACTACCAAAACAGGACGCTATTGATGCAGTTGGAAAAAACTACGGCTACTTTGCCCTGATATCTAATGGCGTCAAAGATCCACTGGAAGCACTAGATATTTACCGTTCCAAGGATGTTGTTGAGAAAGCATTTGACAATCTCAAAGAACGTTTGAATATGCGACGCACATCGGTATCTTCCGAAGAGAGTTTAGAAGGCAAGTTATTTGTACAATTTGTTGCACTGATCTATCTCTCTTATATACATAAAGCCATGAGTGACAATAATCTCTTCAAACAGTACACCATGCAGGAGTTACTAGATGAACTGGATGTCATTGAGCGTTATGAACAACCAGGCCGCAAGCCTCGCATTGGTGAGATGACGAAAAAGCAGATGGGCTTGTATGAGTATCTAGGAGTTGAAGTGCCAACCTAGGTATAATTGTTCGGGAATTCAG
>NZ_ALJG01000049.1 GCF_000286315.1 Paenisporosarcina sp. TG20
AATTATCTTCCAGTTTCGTGTACCAGGAATTCTTTTGGAAGATCCTCACCCGAATTCAACAACTAAAAATAGAATAGCTACCCTTTATATCCATTTTATAGAAATTAAATGGCAACGAAGGGGGAAATCTGCCCAAAATCACCCTTTCTCTAGCTCTCTAATATGAAATAACGTTATAGGAAGAGAACAAACTGTATACGCCTTAATAAGATTCAAAAAACAATGGGTTTTGGCTAAATGGTCGGTCGATCGACCAGGCATGAATATTTCAGGATGAGAATTGTTTTGCAAAAATAAATCCGCTAATCACTAACGTTAAAAGCGCCATAATACTTGTAGGACTGGTTGCTTTTAATGTCTTCAACATATTTGTTGCCTCCTGGATACCATTTACTTTGTAACTTCACATTTGTTAATGTTAACTACAGTCACAAACGAAATCAAGTGTAAAAAATCCCATTAACCTAGTGACTAATTAGTAACAAATGTAAAATGAAATTCAAAAATATTTTACTGATTGAATCGATTTCATAATGCGTACTTTTAAAAAATCATAAAGAAACAGAATTTGGATGATTTTTTAAAAAACCGAATGAAATGGCCGATTAAGTATCAAGCTGCTACAGTTTGAAGATAAGTAAGTCGATCGATTGCTAGTTTGGAAGCATTGTAAGCAATATGAACCAAATCAACATGCATTTTGGCTTTCTTACCCGTACGATGGTAAATCTGGTTCAAAAGAAAATATCCTTTTAAATAGGCATTCACACGTTCAACGGAACTTCGTTCCTTATAGAGCAATTTCCATTTAAGCGAACCTCTTGCCGGTGCTGTATATCTTCGAAGATCCTTCGTGATTTTCATCTTGTACACTTTCTGACACAAGCTGTCGTGAGCTAACGGACAATCCGCACATTCGCGAGGGCGTGTATATTTTAGTGTTTCGTGCTTGGAATCGTAGCTATCGTACCGATAGGAATGCTCCCGTACACAAGTCGGCGCAAAATGCCGATCAAATCCGATAG
>NZ_ALJG01000050.1 GCF_000286315.1 Paenisporosarcina sp. TG20
AACCCTTCAATATTTAATTTTTTTGAAGGGCTTCACTATGTACCTTCTAGAATGCACCATTATTTAAGCAACTTCTTGATCTGTAGGCGAAACAGTATATCCCTTCTTTTTTAAATATTCAATCATTTTTAAATCCCGCTCTTTACGCTGATGATTCATGTAATCTGTTCCAAGTTCCTGGTAAGGTTCTCTTGTTTTTAACATGGTGTATACAATGGTCAAAAGTAGATGGGCAGAAGCCATTTGTCCTTTTTTCTTTCCCTGCCGTTTTGTAATTCTTTTTCGGTGGGCAGATATTCGATTATCCTGTCTAGAGGTTGCAAGGACACATTCCACCGCCATTGTTTTTAATGCCTTGTTCCCTTTTGTAGTTCTACTAGTCTTTTTTTTCCCTGCACTTTCATTATTACCAGGACTTACACCAGCCCATGATGCTAGATGCTTCGCAGATTTGAAAACTGACATATCGACTCCCATCTCGGCAATAAAGGTGCCTGCACTTTTTTCGCTCACACCTGGGATTGTTATCAATAGTTCTACTTCATCCCGATATGGTGTCAGACAGTCGTCGATTTGTTTTTCCAGCTCTTCGAGCATGTTTTCTATATACATCATATGATCCCAATGAAATCGCAACATGTCCCGATGATGTCCACGGATTCGACCGTTGATAGCACTTGCTATTTCATGAAGACTTGCCTTCGTTCTGCGATCAATCATTTTTTGAAGCGCTGGTTCTTCTATTTTTTCTCCATTGATCATTGCTTCCAATATACGACGACCTGACAAACCAAAAATGTTGGATAGAACAGATGTAAGTTTGATGTTCGCGTCTTGTAGAATCTTATGGATACGATTCTGCTCGGCAGTACGGCATTGGATCAATTTTTTTCGATAACGTGTCAAATCTCGTAAATCTCGAATTTCTACTGATGGGACAAAGTTACTCTCGATTAATCCACTGCGTAACAATTTGGCCAACCATTCCGCATCCTTTACATCTGTTTTTCTCCCAGGTACATTTTTTACATGTTTGGCATT
>NZ_ALJG01000051.1 GCF_000286315.1 Paenisporosarcina sp. TG20
GCTATTCTATGCTTAAGGAATTTCATCAGCCATTCGTGATTGACATTATCAAAGAATCCCTTGATATCCACGTCAACAATAAAGTTCGTATATCGTTTCTCAATATATACATTAAGTATTTTGAGCGCATCATGACAGTTTCGGTTCGGTCTGAAACCAAAAGAACTGTCTAGGAAGATAGGTTCATACATGGCATTTAAAATCTTCGCTATCCCTCTTTGAACTATCTTATCTTCGTACTCGGGAATGCCTAGCGGCCTTTTCTTATCTGAACCCGCCTTTGCAATATACGTTCTTCTCACTGGAATTGGCTTGTAGCTTTTCTTTTTCATTCTTTCTACAAGCTTGGCGATGTTTTCATCCAAGTTCTTACCATATTCCTCTTTGGTAATTCTCAGAATTCCTGTCGCTTTTCCTGCCGGGAGTTCATGGTGGCATTGTTTAAGGTTTTCCTCGTTGAGTAAATACACAACTGAAGTAAACTTCATATCAGGTTTCTCTTTAGCTAATTCAGCTATCCTTATCAATTTTGTTTCCATTTACTTGTATACCTCCGTGTGTAGTAAATGTGTCCTTAATAGGGACGATACTATGGCGGTTGTCTTTCCTCCATCAGAGTTACCTGACTTCATCGGTACTACACAACCATCCGACTTCCTGTTCGGCATTTGGCTTACTTGCTTTGTATCGCTTGTAATACCATACTCTCCAATTAGGAAAGACCAAACAGGATCTCCCGAGTTGCTACAACATATCAATGTATGACGTGCCAAGGTCAATGACTCCGAAGGAGTCTCTGCTTTCTTGCCATTGCGATAGCAGAGATGCTGCTTTCTGTGCCCCAGAGCACATCAGCCTCCTTATAAACGGCATTTCGGAGCTCAATCCCTTCAACCAATTGGCTTTCGGCCCATCACCTAACTGTCTACGCTTAAAGATACAAGTTACCCTGCATCCTCCAAGACTCGCTACGAGTAAATGGCTAATTCTTTCTCGATGGGAATTCCACCCACTATATGTTGCAACCTAGGCTCGGTCGCTCCTGGA
>NZ_ALJG01000053.1 GCF_000286315.1 Paenisporosarcina sp. TG20
TGATAGACATGCTTTGCAAAATCTGTTGTTAAAAAACGTAATCTTTTCCACATTAAAGGATTGGTTTCTACTACTTTTTCAACTACTTCTTTTTTGACTACCTTTTCGACTGGTTCTGGGAAAATCGAAGTACTTTCTTCTTGCCAACGTGAAATCTTTTTAACGTGCCTATATACAGGCGGACCTTGGACAAAAAGGAGCGGATCATTTTCCAATGAATTATACACATCCTTTTTGAAATAGCTTATGCGGTAGGTTTACAAAATGTGAAAACCACTGTCACAATGTATCGTTTCGCCTGTAATACCACGGGATAAGTGACTAAACAAGAATAGTGCAGTATCCCCAACTTCTTCAGGAGTTGTATTTCTACGAAGTGGTGAACGCTCTTCAATTTCTTTTAATATACTATTGAAACCGCTTATACCTTTTGCAGACAATGTACGAATTGGACCAGCTGAAATCGCATTTACACGAATGTTATATTGTCCTAAATCTGCGGCTAAGTATCGAACTGACATTTCTAAAGAAGCTTTCGCTACTCCCATAATGTTATAATTCGGCATGACTTTTTCGCCACCTATATATGTTAAAGTGACAATGCTTCCACCATCAGTCATTAATGGTTTGACCGCTTTGGCGACGACTGTTAATGAAAAAGCACTAATATTATGAGCAAGTAAAAACCCTTCACGAGACGTGTTGGAGAAATCTCCTGAAAGTTCTTCTGATTTCGCAAATGCAATACAGTGAGCTAAACCATCAATTTTCCCTACTTCTTGCTTAATTGTTGTAAAACATTTCTCAACATCTTCGTCACTCGTTACGTCACAAGGAAGAACCAATTGATGATTTCCTTCCAACGTTACTACTAAATCTCGAACTGGTTTCTCGAACCGTTCTCCGGCATATGTAAAAATAATGTTAGCACCAGCTTTATCTAAAGACTGTGCGATTCCCCAAGCGATACTGCGTTTATTTGCCACACCCATAATGACGTAATTTTTACCTTGTAAAGACAAAGACATGAAAATCCCCCTATTTAGTCCTAAATATATTTATTAATACCTGGTACTAATAATACATCATAAA
>NZ_ALJG01000054.1 GCF_000286315.1 Paenisporosarcina sp. TG20
GAACCTACTCCTTAAAATACCGGAAATACTGGATTCATGGCTCACTTTCTTTTTCCATAAAAAATCACCTTTTCTCAAGAGAACAGGCGATTTAATATCAAACTTCTTTCTTATTCTGATCCCCTGCAATTGATAACCAGGTTACGCAACAAAGCATGACAAAGGCGCCAACAAGTTGCCAGTTTCCTAACATTTGTTGTAGCCAAATTACCGAAATCACCATCGCAGTTAGTGGTTCCATACTGGATAATATACTTGTTTCAATCGCACTTATGTATTTCATACTGCTCAAGAATAAGACAAATGCCAATGTACCAATGATAGTGACGCTCAATAATATGGCGGTTAACTTCCAATCTAGTAACAAAGACCATTCATCTGATAGCCAGATACGATTTAAGATTCCAAGTAACACACCACCTATAAGCATGGACCAGCCGACCACAAACAGTACACCCCATTCTTTCATAAGAGGTCCAGGATATAGAGTATAAAAAGCAAAACTTAAGCCAATTGCAAGTCCCCACGCAAGTGCGGTTGGACTCAACAATAAATTAGTTAATGATCCATTGGTTAATAATAATAATAATCCTAACAACGTTCCAATAATTCCAAAAACTTGATATTTAGGCGGCCATTTCTTTAAGCTCCATGACACAAATATGACTACAAAAATAGGCGCTAAAAATTGAAGTAATGTTGCAACAACCGCGTTACTTGCTTCGATTGCAGCAAAGAATGAATATTGAACTCCAACCATTCCAAATAGTGCAAAAATAAATAATCGTTTTATCCAATAAGGTTGTCGCCATATAGGTTTTAAACGTGTTCCTTTTATTTTCAAGTAAACTAGTAAACCACATCCAGCAAATAATAGTCTAATTGACAGAATAAAAGGAATAGTTAAATCGGAGTTTGTTAATACCCACTCTAATATAGGACCTGTAGCTCCCCACATAGTAGCTCCTGAAACGATGAATAAAATTCCTTTTACTCGAATCATCTACTAAACCTCTTTTCTACTAATATAAGTGTATCTTACTCTTGTTTTCATAAAACTCAATGAATAATTTACATCCACCTTAAGTTTCGCACCTTGAGAAT
>NZ_ALJG01000055.1 GCF_000286315.1 Paenisporosarcina sp. TG20
CTCAAGCCGAAAGTCGGGCTAGGTCATTTTTTTATTACCCATAATTTTGAAAATACGAAAAAAGAACCAAAGGCTAAGTTTACGAGAAAGAAGTTGATAAATTACAGCATAGTACTTTAGACGTCTATATGTTAATATTATGTTCTATTAGTAATGAGTTGTTATATGAATATAATGTTATATTTTATAGAACTTAGGAATATAATGATAATTATTTTTGATTGAAAGTTAAGTATAGAAAGAAGGACAAGTCTAATGAAGTTTTTAACAATTCTAACAGCATCAATATTGATGTTCTTTAATTTTTCTTCCGCAATCAATGTATATGCTTTTACAGATGCAAGCAGTGGACCAACGATTGAAAGCATGAATGTTGAACAAAAAGAAGTGACAATTGGCGATACAGCAAAGATCAGTGTAAAGATTAAGGAATACCAAGAGTATAGATATCTTAATCTATCTTATACGGCTCCATTAACGGGTAATGGTATAACATTAAAACTCAGTTTTAATGATGAATCAAAGTTGTTTGAAGGAAGTTTTCCTATAAACAATAATATTGAACCCGGAAATTACGTACCTCATATGTTAAGTCTATATGGTTCTGGTATTACATCTATTTATGAATATGAGTTTGAGAACGGGGAATTTATTGTTCACGGAACTGATGGTATTGATTTGATTGACAGCATACATGTGGATCAGAAAGAAGTAACAGCTGGAGATACGGTAAAAGTAGGTTTGAAGACGTCAAGTTATGAGGGAATTAACTATATGAACTCTTATTTTGAGTCACCGTTAACTAACCAGAGATTATCCGTTTCGTTATACTATAATCCCGATACAAATGAATTTGAGGGCAACATTCCTATATCTAGCATTACAGAATCTGGCACATACAAACTTACTATGCTAAATACATATGAAGTTGGAAATAATACAACGGCTTTTTATAGTTCTCGATATGCTGATAAGTTTCAACATGCAGATTTTACTGTAAGTGGTACAAATGCTACCAATATAATTGAAAGCATTACGCTTGATAAGCACGAAGTAACGATTGGAGAAACAATTAACTTTGCAGTCAAATTACCGGAGATTGTGGGTATTAATTATATAAATATTTACACTAGCGTTGCATAAAAAA
>NZ_ALJG01000056.1 GCF_000286315.1 Paenisporosarcina sp. TG20
AATCGATCGAGGACTTAACCAAAAAATTGAATGGTTTTCAATGACCCGTTTATCCAGTTTTGAGTGAATAAAAGTATTTATTTTACTAGAATCACTTGTAAAAAACTTGAGACTTGATATAATGAATCTTGTCTTAAAAATTGAATACCCAGTCCAGTGATAATGGCAAAGAGGTCACACCCGTTCCCATCCCGAACACGGAAGTTAAGCTCTTTAGCGCCGATGGTAGTTGGGGGATCTCCCCCTGTGAGAGTAGGACGTCGCTGGGCATTTACATCGGAGGATTAGCTCAGCTGGGAGAGCATCTGCCTTACAAGCAGAGGGTCGGCGGTTCGAGCCCGTCATCCTCCATTCTGATTTTTATAGATAATGCCGGTGTAGCTCAGTTGGTAGAGCAACTGACTTGTAATCAGTAGGTCGAGGGTTCGACTCCTTTCGCCGGCACCACTTCTTAAGAGCCATTAGCTCAGTTGGTAGAGCATCTGACTTTTAATCAGAGGGTCGTAGGTTCGAATCCTACATGGCTCACCATTTCTTATAATTAATTAGCGGGTGTGGCGGAACTGGCAGACGCACTAGACTTAGGATCTAGCGCCGCAAGGCGTGGGGGTTCGACTCCCTTCACCCGCACCATCCATATATTTTCATATGAGCGGAAGTAGTTCAGTGGTAGAACACCACCTTGCCAAGGTGGGGGTCGCGAGTTCGAACCTCGTCTTCCGCTCCATAGATTCATAATTGCCGGGGTGGCGGAACTGGCAGACGCACAGGACTTAAAATCCTGCGGTAGGTGACTACCGTACCGGTTCGATTCCGGTCCTCGGCACCATCTTTATAAAACAGTATATTTAGCGCCCGTAGCTCAATTGGATAGAGCGTCTGACTACGGATCAGAAGGTTGTGGGTTCGACTCCTGCCGGGCGCGCCATATTTTTTCATTTCGGGAAGTAGCTCAGCTTGGTAGAGCACTTGGTTTGGGACCAAGGGGTCGCAGGTTCGAATCCTGTCTTCCCGACCAGTTTTTTTATCCCTTTTAAGGGGCCTTAGCTCAGCTGGGAGAGCGCCTGCCTTGCACGCAGGAGGTCAGCGGTTCGATCCCGCTAGGCTCCATTTTGAACCTTGAAAACTGAACAGCAAAACGTCAACTAACAAAGCGGAACGTACTTCGGTGCCGGAAGCAAACTT
>NZ_ALJG01000057.1 GCF_000286315.1 Paenisporosarcina sp. TG20
ACCTGTCTAAAATTAACGGATAGTTAATATAAAAACCAATTTAATGTTCGTATTTATTATCTAATTGAGGAGTTATAAAATTGACTCACTCACACATAAATTAAATCGAATTACTAAACAAGAATGTAACACTGAATTAAATTCACTTTCACTGGGAAATTCAAGTTAAAGTCTGTATTTTTAAAAAAGGAAACCACGTTTTCATATTAATTGGTTTAAAGAGAGTAACGCCAAAGAAATCCTTTTTTAGAATTTTACTCTTATATACTTAAAAACACCATGAACACTTGGGTTCTTGGCATGCTAAATTCATATACTTTTTAATGTTTCAAGAAAAGCGGCAAGCGCTTCTCTAGCCCACCACCGGTGCTAGAAGGATCAAAAACGAACGTTTTGTCTTTTTGACCCCAATAAGGGCCAGCGAGCTGTTTGAAGTTGAAAATAGCAAATCTTGAAAGTACTAAAAACCATAAAAAATTTATTCTCTATTATCTTGAGTCAATGCTTCAATGCTATTACTGGATATGCTACGTATCGAATCGTAAAAATGTGAATTAAGAACGGAAGGGGACGTAAAATGAAGAAGATATTTGGTGGGGTACTAGCTTTACTACTATTCCTATGCTGATTTAGATTTTGATGACGCTAAATTTATAGAAATTAAAGAAAATAATGAGAAACATGCATCTAGCACAATCCCAGTTGTAGAAAAAAATACAGTCTTATCAGTAATATAACTTTAATCTTTGATTCACAAAACAAACTTATTAGCTATTCAGAAATATTGATTACAAATAGTGATAATAATAAGTTTGTAGTCACTTCATACTTTGATGGTAAATTAATTCAAGAAGAAGTAACTGATAGAGATTATGTTAATAACAGTGAACTTCAAAAAGAATTAGAATATATGCAAAATGTAGATAGCGATGTTATTCAAACTCATAGGTCTTTTAATTCAGTCGTTCTTTGCATTTCTTTTGTAGGTTTAATAGATTTAACAATAGCAAGATTAATTGCAGCAACTTGTATTGTGTCTTGTCCTGGTATACCACCAATTTGTGCTGCTTGTATTGGAGCAGTTGCACTTGTGGGGCTTCTAATATTGGTGCAATCATGGTTTCATAACTCCTCAATTCGATAATTATCCGTTTATTTTAGACAGGTATCGATTGATTGTAGCGCAATGCGGCG
>NZ_ALJG01000058.1 GCF_000286315.1 Paenisporosarcina sp. TG20
ACTCAGTTACAAGAATTTATGAAAAGAAATACAAATTTATGAGCTTTTAATTTATCTAATTTTAAAAATGTCGTTTTGTACAAGTGTACAATACGACTGATATGAAGCGTTCATAGTTAGTCCAACAAATGAGGTTCTTGTAGCGAATACCAGATTCACCTGCTTTGAAGAGAAATACTTCTATAGGAGAGTGCAGTTTAAACCCCTAGTAAACAAGAATTCCCTACTATTCACTAAAAAATGATTAACTCATTTCGTTATAGTTATTCGGCCATTGTCTGTTCGTAGGTTAATCAAATATTCCCCTTTACCGTAAATTGCACGGGTGTTGTCGACGCCAAAAATGGTGACTTTGCCGTTATCTATTTTCGTCTCAATTGTCGCATTGGTTGGTTCAGTATCAGTTATGATCTCAATACTACCGTTGTCTGTTTCTAAATCAATGGGTTGGTCTAAGTTCTTTGTGGTCATGGAAATTCTTCCATTGTCCGAACTCCCTTTAATTATACCTTCTACATGCTCCAAAATAATTCTTCCATTATCGGTTTCAACAAGAACGTTTTCTGTTTCTATGTTTCTTAATTGGATCTGTCCATTATCCGTCTCCAACATAACCATTTCCGCTTTTATACTTTCTGCAGAGATGCGCCCATTGTCACTTTGTACTTGGATGCTTTCATAGTGTTTCTCTGGAAGGAAAATTGTTAACTGCAAGTCTTTCGACTGAAATCCAAACAAAAAGAAGAATCGACGTTTCTCACTTAATTCAACGCTAAGTGTTTCTCCTTTAACGTTTACTTTAAATGTGAATTTCGCCTTCTTACTCGCTCCAGAATATTCCACAGTTGCTTCGGAATCTTTAGTTGGTACAATTTCCACTGTGGCATTGTTTGTCAGAACTTCTATGCTCGTAAATGCAGCATCTTCAATTACTCTATTAGTTTCCTTGTTGTCAGAATTATTACTGACGGTAATCAGTAGAACACCTCCTGCTACCACTAACAAAAGTGATACCAAGAATATCAACTTGTTTTTAAACATCACCATTTCCAGCCCCTTTTTATTATGTATTTAATAATCGCACTCGGTATGAATTCATTGCAGTTTCTCCAAGTTGATCGAGAAGATTATAATTGACAAACGCTCCAACAACTGCTCCAATGCCAGGTATAAGTTGGAACATTTTCACTAAATCAATGTAA
>NZ_ALJG01000059.1 GCF_000286315.1 Paenisporosarcina sp. TG20
GTTGATTATGAATAATATCCCATAAATGAATACCAAAAAGGAACGCTCTCTTGTAAAATGTAAGTACGACCAAACAATTTACGAGAAGAGGCGTTCCCTATGAAACAGAATACCATGTTCCCGAATTTGATTCAAAAGTTTATTACCGATGAAGAGCTAAAACCACTAATTGAGTTAATCGGATATGAAGATACTGCACGAAAATTGACGGTTAAAACGCTAATCCAGTACCTTGTTACGGCGGCAGCCTCGGAATGGAAAAGTCTTCGCCACAGCTCAGAGGTTGGCACTTCCGCGGGCCTCGTGAGCGTCGATTATTCAACGCTGTCTAAAAAACTTGGTCAGCTTGATTATAAGTTAATGAAGCAGGTTTTCTCGCTGATTGTGGGCAAGTGTAATCGAGTGACTCGGCGTGCGCTAAAGATCCCCAACCGGCTACTGCTTGTGGATTCGACGACGATAACCGTGGGAAAAGGGCGGCTTCCGTGGGCAGTTTTTCACGGCGAACGCTCGGGAATCAAACTTCATGTTAGCTTTACTCCAGAAACGAATATGCCATTGAAAGTCATTGAAACGATAGGTTTAAAACATGACGGACCTGTAGGCGAAGGTTTGACAGATAAGCGTTTTGTGCTTGTGGAAGACCGGGCTTATTTTAAAATCAAACGCATCGATCAATTTATTTTAGACGAACAGGATTTTGTCATCCGTATGAAAGAAAATATTGAATTATCCGGAATCAAATCATTGCGACGCATGCTATCAAAGGACTCTAACGTCACGCGGGACATCACCTGTCTTTTAGGCACGATTCAATCGCGTTCAGTAAAACGTCATCGTGTGGTCTTTTTTAAAGACAACGACGGACATGAAATCCGTGTAGTGACAAGTCTGTTCAACGTATCCGCTGAAACAATCGCCGACATGTACAAAGCACGCTGGGGAATTGAATCTTTTTTTCGTTGGATCAAACAAAATCTAAATGTCCCTGTATTATTTGGTACGACTGAAAATGCTGTTTACAACCAGCTTTTTTCAGCATTGATTGCGTATGTACTAATCGAATGGGTCTATCAACAGACAAAGTCCTCTATTCATAGACCCAAACTGTCTCCCACGTCTTTTCTACGTATGCTAATGGAAGACACATTGCCGTTTATTTGGAAGGATGAACTGGCTTTCTTTCTGCATAATTATTGGGCATCCGACGGAAATATTCTTCCTGTTTGTGGATAATCAACACGC
>NZ_ALJG01000060.1 GCF_000286315.1 Paenisporosarcina sp. TG20
GCTTACTTTCGCCATTATTGTCTAATATTGTACTGAATGAAATGGACCAGTGGGTAGCGAATCAATGGGAACTATTCCCCCTCCATAAATCACTTAAGACTAGAGAAGGTCAACTTCTTGCAAAGAAACGCACTCACTTAAAAGAAGGTTACATTGTTAGGTATGCTGATGACTTTAAAATCATCTGTCGAGATTGGAAAACTGCTGAAAAGTGGTATCACGCTGTTAAGCTTTTTCTAAAAGAACGTTTAAAACTTGATATTTCACCAGAAAAATCGAAGATTATTAATTTGCGCAAGAATGAGTCTGCTTTTCTTGGCTTCACAATCCGTGCCAATCGCAAAGGAAAAAAGCGAGTTGCACATACGTTTGTCAAAGCTGAAAAGATGCAGAAAATTAAGGCCGATGCAAAGAAACGAATAGAAATACTCCGAACATCGCCAACTACTCAAAATGCAATACGCTTTAATAGTTTTGTCTTAGGGTTACACAATTATTTTAACAGAGCTACTCACGTCAACTTAGCGTTCTCACGACTTGCCTACGAACTAGGTGCATCTATGTACAATCGTCTTAAACCTGTCGGTAAGTATGAACATCCAAACAATCCGCCACCTGTCTATAAAAAATTCTATGGCTTAGGTTCTAAAACATATAAAATCGCCGGGGTGTACCTCTTCCCTCTTGGGATCATCAAAACTAAAAATGTGATTGCTTTTACTCAAAGTATAACCCCATTTACCAACGAAGGTCGATTACAAATATCTACACGGTTGAGTAAGGATGTTAGACAGGAAATAGTATTGTTAATGGAATCAATAATACCGACACGTAGTGTCGAATATATGGACAATCGGATTAGTAGGTACAGTATGAAAAAAGGGAAATGTGAAATAACTGGCATGTTCCTACAAGCACAAAATGTATACTGCCACCATTATATACCTAAGCATCTTGGTGGAAACGACAAATTCAATAATTTACGTATTCTCCAAAAAGAGGTGCATGAATTAATCCATATAACCGACAAAATTAAGATGAATACACTCATAAAAACTTTGGGCATCACTGAATCGATGATAGAAAAAATCAATAAATATCGAGTGAAATGTGAGCTAGAAATAATCAAATAACCCAAATGAAAAAGAGTAACTTGAAACTTATAATTAATAATACCATCGCTAGATGGAACGCGGAATGCTTGGAAACTGGCACGTTCCGTGTGGAGTAGGGGAAAAGCTGGAGATAACTTCAAATGCTTACCTATTACTA
>NZ_ALJG01000061.1 GCF_000286315.1 Paenisporosarcina sp. TG20
AAATACTTGCTCAAAATACCAGAGTTTCTGTATTCATGATGCAAACCACTGCATTTTTCTGTTATTTAAAGTAGCAGTGACTTTCTGTAAGGGGTTCTCTTCAGAGGTGCAAAACACGAAATCGATCCCCAAATAGCAATTTAAAACGGAATGATATTAGCATCGCTTTTAGCGGTGCTTTTTGTGGTTTTCAGACAGAAAGTAATGCAAAAAAAACACTGATTATTTACTCAGTGTTTTTCTAGTTTTAATTTTAGTAAGACTAATTTTCATCTGTTCTTGTTAAACTAAAGCACCCGTTAGTTGGAAATACAATGATTGTATCAACTTATTCCAATTCTCCAACAAACCAAATTTCTCTCTTATATTCTCCATCTTCATCACAAATTTCTTCTCTAATCCCTTTTACAATCATATTTTGGGGGATGTTCAACTTCCATTCTCTTTCAAAGTCTCTTTCTTCAGTTAAAGGAATCCACTTTTGAAATTCATTATTTCTATCAAAAAAACCTTCAAAGTGAGTATCTCCATTAAATACAATGACTTGAGTATTAAACAGTTTGGAAGTATCAATTGAAACAACCACTCGGTACTTTTCATCAGTATATGGTTTAATTTCAATCAAATGTTTTGCAGCCTTTAGAAGAGTTTGAACACATAATCGTTTAATTCCAAAAGGAGTCTTCTCAGAATCAATAAAACTTTGAGCTACTGGTAAATGAAGATGCCAGTATCCGTTATAAGAATCGGAAGGAAACTCTTTTGTTTCATCCTCAATTCGCTTAATCATATCCTTTGTTTTTCGTCGTAGTCCTCGTTCCTTCTTATTATGCATATTTGTCTCCAATCTAACATCGGTTAGTTATATTCTTGTTCAACTAACCTGCTCTTTAGTTCAATAAGAAAAAATCCTCTATTACTAATTATACCAATACTTTACAACTTATCCTGCAAAAATTAAAATTCTCTGTTAATAAAAAACCGATGTAGTTTGAAGGTTCTTTTAACATATCAATTAGCAGACTGATTAGTTGTATTACAACTTTCATTGTAGTGCGACCAAATAGGCTGCTAATTATAGAGCTAAAAAAGATGATATTATAGCAATAATACCTATATATCAATAATAAATATGACTGCCAATTCAAATGCGAATTGATAGTCCATTTGTGTTGTGTTTTAAAGTTTTGCACCTCTGAAGAGAACCCCTTAGACTTTCTGTACTCTCTTCTTTTTAAATTGTATTTTCTTGTATGATCAATTTGAAAACATTTA
>NZ_ALJG01000062.1 GCF_000286315.1 Paenisporosarcina sp. TG20
ATGTTAGTCTCATGTACTTAAAACCCCATGAACAATGGGTTCTTGGCACTCTATAGTTGTATACTTTCTTATCTTGTAAGAAAAACCGGGCAAAGTACGCCCGGTCCTTTAAGAGAGCACACAGTATCCACATTGGTTTCCAGTATGATTTCCGTTACAGGCGGACCCTTTCCGCGGGCGGTCCGTGAGCCTCCTCGTCGCAAGCGCCTGCGGGGTCTCACCTGGCCTCGCTTTTCCCAGTCAAGTAGGTGGAAACCTCTCTCCCTTTCGGGAGATTGTATTTCACACCCCTCACAGAACTTATCCCGACTTCTAGATTATTCCGACTTTTATTAGTTAGCCTTCAAAAACACAGGATTTCTATATGGTTTTGATGGCTCGAAGGTTAAAAAATCGGAATAATTTTGTCTATAATAAACCATAAAGACGTTTAATTAATTCTTCATCATTCTGCCATGATGTAACTTTCTGTCCTTGAGTCAATGGATTTATACTACTTGTTGCCTTTTCTATAGCTTCCCTTTTCATTTGTGTATCCGCATTTGCATAAATCTTGGTTGTTTCCAACTGTGCATGTCCCAGCCATTCCGACAAGAGCGGCAGTGGCATACCGCCGCGATAAAGGTGCATTGATCTGGAATGACGAAACATATGCGGATGGAGACCATCGGGTACTTTATTACATTGATCTCTCGCTGTTACCCCATTGCGTTCATTGGTTGCGACTTCATTCATAACATATAGCCTCCATAATGATAGATTTGGTTGTTAACCAAACTAATTATCGGTTGGCTTATGTGAAATAAATACAACGACAAATTTATTATTCCGACTTTTTTTCACCATTTTTAGAGAAAAGAGTCTATTTTCCTATGTACTTTAATTGATACGGCTAAAAAGTCGGAATAATCTAGAAGTCGGGATAAGTGGTGTTATCCCGAAGTCGGGATAACACCACCGTGCGTGCGCTATTTACGCACACGGCTCTTCCATATTATCATTCACAGAATATAACTAATTTCTTCACGTAGTTCATAGATGTTGACCTTTGTCTTCGGTGTTGGAAGTGGAAACTTTATTAGAAACAAGGTAAATTTTTCAAAGTTAAATGATTTTCTTTGACTTCTTCTATTCATCCATTTGAAGAGTAATGTTTTCATTTTATCTACAAAGTTTCTAACACTTCGGCTATTGTCAGTTATGCAGTAATAATTAAAATATCCGTTCAATGACCGTTGAAGTCTTTTGACAACATTGTGTATATTCATTGTGCGGTTAGCCTTAAGCCATTCTTT
>NZ_ALJG01000063.1 GCF_000286315.1 Paenisporosarcina sp. TG20
AAAGCGTCCGCCTGTAACGAAAATCACACAGGAAACCAAAGTAGATGCTATATGGAATATCCTTTTAGAATGATACTTAAATCATTTTTCTTATAATCAAATAATGTTTCTTTCGAATGCGATGATCCGGTTTACTTTTCATCATTATTGATGGGGTGGTTCGCATTTTGGGTATTGTTCTTCTTCGCTAATTCATTTTGTCCTAGCTTGTTTAAGTCATTTTCACTAATATCGTATCCATAGCCATATTCCTCACGACCTAGTTGTTTTTTCTTCTTGTCTATATTTTCTTGTTGATTCTTATTCAAATATTATCACCTCCATTTATGGATAGCTTGTTCTGAATAATACAGTTTATTCTTCTAAACTTAAGAAATTTTCGCTTAAACTAAACACTCAAAAACGTTTAGGGATATGCGAATAGGATAATACTGTTTGAGTCAAAGAATTAGACTGGTGAAAGATATTACTCTTTCCTATAAAAATGTAATTTTGAATTTTTCAAAGGAGATGGATAGTATGACAACGGTAAAACTAGCAGTGATTTATTACAGCTCAACGGGTACTAACTACCAATTAGCGAAGTGGGCAGCAGATGGTGCTAAAGAAAAAGGTGCTGAAGTAAAAGTGTTAAAGTTACATGAAACAGCACCACAAGAAGCTATTAATTCAAATCCAGCTTGGAAAGAACATTTGGAAGCGACGAAAGATGTACCAGAGGTTACTCTAGATGATTTAGAGTGGGCAGATGCAATAATTTTCAGCGTTCCTACACGTTTTGGTAACGTACCTGCCCAAGCAAAGGCTTTCTTAGATTCAACAGGAGGACTTTGGTTTACTGGTAAATTAGTAAACAAAGTTGTAAGTGCAATGACTTCTGCACAAAATCCCCATGGAGGGCAAGAGGCAACAATACTAGCACTTTATACAACAATGTATCATTGGGGGTCAATTGTGGTTTCACCAGGTTACACTGACCCTGTTTTGTATGGTGCTGGAGGGAATCCTTATGGAACAAGTGTCTCAGTTAACCAAGAAGGAAATATGGTAGAGGATGTACAAGGTGCAGTGAAACATCAAGCTATACGAACTGTAACTATTGCAGAATTGGTGAAAAAGGGAAATAAAGAATAAGAATGGTGACATCTTTTATGATTTAAGTAAATAACGGAAAATAAAGAGACTAACTTTTAAGAAGTGATTGCTCCTTCGAACAAGTCAGTCTCTTTTTCTACTTTCATGCATTCCCTAACTAACTTTAATGTTAATAGATTATTTACTTAAGTTTCGCACCTTGAG
>NZ_ALJG01000064.1 GCF_000286315.1 Paenisporosarcina sp. TG20
TTTTAATGCAACGCTAGTGAAAAAACATACATTTAGCGCTGGAAAAGACTATCCCGATCTGCTAATGCAAGCTATTTCAATTACTGAAAAAAATGGAATCATTGTAGCTTCTTCAAACTGCAGTACTTTCAGCATGGATAAATTTAAGGGGTTCATTGAAAAAGCATTTAAAGCAACTAATGGTAAATATAAAATTCGTGAAGAGTTCACCCTTCCGAAAGATTTTAAAACGATTGAAGAATTTAGAGAAGGTAATTATTTGAAGGTAGTGTTCATTGAAAAACAATCATGAATTGTCATAATGTAACCTTCAAAAAAGCGCATCAACAATATTTAATGTTTGGCACTTTTTTGATTTTTATAAAAGAAATCATATTATAGGTTCTCTATTACATGTCAAATAAATATAAAGAAAGCCAAACCCAAACCCAAACCCAAACCCAAACCCAAACCCAAACCCTACTTTCTAGATAGGTGGACCACCTAGTGGATTCGCCAATTTCTTGTTGATTTTAACTCTCGCTGACTCATTAATGTGAAGGGTGTACATGTTGTGTAAGCCGCAAATTGAAGAATATTGGTGTCTTCTACATAGGCAATTGACAGTATGGGAAAAACCCCTTCTTACGCACAGGTAGCTTAAATAAACGCCCAAACCTTAAAGAATGAAGAAAAAGGCCGAAATAGTATCTTCGGCCGCCTACTCTTGATGAAGTTAGTGTCCATTCTTCCATCAACCAAATCCAATATACGTTGTGTCCATGGGTTGAAGGGTCGCGCCTGATGCACACCCGCCGCAAGATTGCCTGGACGAAAAAAAGAGGAGTGAAGTGACGAAGTCACTTCACTCCTCTTTCATTCACTAGGTTATGATGCAGTGGGTTTGCCGTCTAAAGCGACCCGGAAACCTAAGTCGATACAGGATGTGATATCCTTTTTCAACTGATACTCAAATCATTTGTACTTTCTTAAAAGGACCGGGCGTCACTTTTCCCGGTTTTTCTTATTTCTTTTCTTTCTTCTGTGCCTGAATTACAGGAAATTATGTGACGAACATCTATAGTTCAATTTTGGTCTCGGTTATTAAAGATGAACCTCAATAATTAGAGCAATCATTTCCAATAAATTTATGATTGGTTACAGAAACAAGACATTAGGTTTAAATGATTCGACAAATCAAAGCGCAATTTTCCAGTGATTTCATTCCACATTAAAGCACAAGCGATAGCTCAATAGAAATGGCAGTGCCCATTTTATTTGGTCACTGCCATTTCTATAAGTGCGTGTTCAAAAAGGAGCATAAAAAGAGCCGAGTAGGTCGAGGCGGCGTAGCCTTCGAGCACCGGAGCGTATGGTGTTGAT
>NZ_ALJG01000065.1 GCF_000286315.1 Paenisporosarcina sp. TG20
CTTTAGCTGTGGGAGTTGTCAGTCTTATGTAGAGTTAAATATTATAAGGGGGAAAAAGATGTATTACACAAACTTAGGTTTTACTGGACTCCAAGTATCAAATTTGACCTTGGGAACAATGGCATTCGGTCGATGGATTGATGAAAAATCTTCAGTAGCAATTTTAGATACTGCAATCGATGCGGGAATTAATTTAATTGATACAGCAAATTTTTATGGCAAAGGTCAAGATGAACAATTTAAGTATGGAACAGGGGAATGTGAAGAGATTATTGGACGTGCCTTGCAAGGAAGACGTGATAAAGTCATTTTGGCAACAAAAGTAGGCCTTCCAATGGGGGAGAATCCGAATGAATCAGGATTGTCCAAGTTTCATATAATGCGTGAGGTCGAAAACTCATTGCAACGACTCCAAACGGATTACATCGACTTATACCAAGTGCATCGATTTGATAATCAAACGCAACTTGAAGAGACGTTATCTACATTAACAAATCTGGTCACTCAAGGAAAAGTGCGCTATATCGGTTGTTCCAATTATGCAGCTTGGCAAATAGCTAAATCGTGCGGGATTAGCGACCTTCGCGGGTTTGAACATTTTGTTTCATCTCAATCACAATACAATTTATTATCACGTGAAGTAGAATCAGAACTGGTTCCTTATTGTTTATCTGAGAACATGGGGCTTTTAGTGTATAGTCCAATGGCTCGAGGGATGTTATCCGGCAAATATACATCGCGTGACGATTTACCTGAAGGAAGCCGAGCAGCAAAAGGTGAACAGCTAATTCAGAACTATTTCACAGATCAAAACTTCATGCGAGTTGATGCTTACAAACGATTGGCCATAGAAAATGAAGTAAATATGTCACAATTCTCTCTAGCTTGGATACTTAATCAACCTGCTGTAACCTCTGCAATTGTTGGAGCTAGCAATCAATCACACATCACGGATGCTGTACAAATAAGTGACTGGAAATGGTCAGAGAGTTTGAATCATCGTGTGAGTAGTATATAGTTGAAGCTCTATTCCGTCATAAGAATAGTATCGTTCTACTGTAAGGTGTCCGGGGTGCTTTAGACAGCAAACCAATTTAAATTGGCGGACTAAAGAATTGAAATTAACCCATTAATGTAAGCCATAATTTCCTATTTAAGAAGCGCAGTTTCCTCTCAGTAGAAGTCCTATCAGAATATAGGCTTGGGTACTTTCGCTTGGGTACTTTCATTTTATAAAATATGAAGACTTTTTATATGTATTTTCATTGATTTTTTGTTTTTTAAAAGGTGAATGATTGTAGAGAAAGGCGGCGACTCCAGTGGGAAAAGCGAGGCCAGGTGAGACCCCGCAGGCGCTTGCGACAAGGAGGCTCACGGACC
>NZ_ALJG01000066.1 GCF_000286315.1 Paenisporosarcina sp. TG20
ATAAAGTAGGGAAACCATTTTCATGGCTTCCCCCTTATCAAACCGCACGTGCCCTATTTAGGCATACGGCTTACCAATATGTTACAAATGAGTTTCTAGTGTGATGCGTTCCAGGCATTCTGCATCTTTTCCAAGCGTTTCGGTGAAAAGTAATTTTCACCTTTTCTCTTGGCACGGAGTTTGGACAACTCATATTTGTGTTTTGCTTTTGCTTTCTTTTCTTGAGCGAATTCGTCAAGTGATTGACCAAGAGCTTTATTGAGATATAACCATAAACTTGGGATAAGTTTAATGGCTATAAAGAAGTCATTATTCCATTTGTACCTCATTTTATATTCCTTGATTTGACTGGGATGTTTATGCATGAAAGCCACACGTAATCTCTTACGGATATAGCCATCTAGATTATCCAGAATCCTACGGATTTTTCTAGTGACACAATGACTTGCTTGACCAAGTTCTAAGTTCTCTTTAATCGCTTCTATTACGAGCACATAGTAATTTACTTTCCCTCTTATAATAGGGTTCACTCGGTTTACCCATTCCATCTTGTCTAAGGTGAGAACCTTAGGCGTTTTCCTCTTGATTTTAAGTCGAAAGTCTTTAATCGACTCTGCTTTTGGAATAACGAAGAAAACAGGCTTCCCTTTCTTACCTATCTGCCAATGTTGAAACGTAAAACCTAGGAAATCAAAGTCGTCTTTCTTGAAATCAACCACTTTTGTTTTCCCTTCCGCGATTTCAAGACCAAGTTCTTTTAATTTCGACTTTGTAATCCCAACTGCTTTCTGTATATCTTCCTTGCTCTTCGCGAATATCAGAAAGTCATCTGCGTATCTTACAAAGCGTAATCCATGCAAGTCAAGCTCCCAGTCCAATTCATTGAGGTAGGTATTTGCTAGTAATGGTGATATGACTCCACCCTGCGGTGTACCAGACTCAATATCTAATACCTTGCCGTCTTCCATGTAACCTGACTTCAAAAATTGTTCAATGAGTCCTAATGCTGTCCTGTCTGATATATATTTCTTTAACACTTTCATCAGACTTTTATGTGGAATATTATCGAAGAATCCTTTTATATCTGCATCGTAGATGTAGTTATATCCTGATTCAATATTCCACAGGATAATTTGTAACGCTCTCTTTACTCCACGATTTGGTCGATAACCAACTGACCAGTTATGAAATAAGGTTTCCTCGAACTTTGGTTGAAGTATGTTTACTAAGCTTTGTTGGACAACACGGTCTTCAATTGTTGGTATCCCTAGAGGTCGCATCTTTCCATCTTTCTTTGGAATATAGACACGTTTTACTGGACTTGGTTGATACTCTTTACTACGGAGTCTTCCCAATAGGTCTAAGATATTTTCTTCAAGGCTCAACTCATAACTTTCAATCGTTTCACCATCTATACCTCCA
>NZ_ALJG01000067.1 GCF_000286315.1 Paenisporosarcina sp. TG20
TGAATGGTTTATCGGTCAAACTGAGTAGTTTATCGACCAAACTCATCTCGAAGCCTAGTGTACTTGTTGAAACATATTAGAGATATTTAGGGATAGATAATTTATTGCCTAAATCTATCAATCTGAATAGTTCTGTTTTCGCTACGCTACTGTTTAGGGAAGATGTCATAAGGAAAAGAAGTAAAAATAGCCGAAGTTGCATCGAGAATACTGAAAACTTCTATACTGAATTAGATGTAATCATAAACCTAGGATGAACCATCGCAGGCGCCTTTCAATGGATTAATTACAGTACATCCTTATTACAAAGCCCAAGGGTTTTAAGGAAAGGTCAATGGATTATGGAAATAAAGAAAGTATGGACATAAGTAGACATAATAATGGTCAATCAGGCGAGCAGACAGTTTGTTGAAAACTAATGTTAGAAAATAAAGGGTATTATCTGTTTTTAAGTAGTATAATAGGTTTTACTGTAGTTTAAAGGTGGTGTGCTTTAAATGTCTAACAAAAGAAGAGATCTAACACCTCATGAGAATTCAATATTACTTTCAGAGGTTGAAAATATGTGCCCCTTTTGTGCAAAACCACTTATGTATGAGAAAAAGGGTAGACAGCATAAGCTATGGGAAGGTGCACATATATATCCTCTTAATCCTACAGAATCAGAGATTGAATTATTCAAGGATGAAGAGAAATTGCATGAGGATGTAAATAACATAAGAAATTTTATTGCTTTATGTGGTGATTGCCATAAGAAGTTTGATAACCCTAGAACTGTTGAGGAATATAGGTGGTTATTAAACACAAAGAAAAACATATTGTCTAAGAATGAGACTAGAGCTAAGTATGCTGATTATCAAATTGAATCAGAAATAAAAGAAGTCATTACAATGCTTGTAGAGGAATTTAATGAGAGTCCTCTTAAGCAGTTAGAAATGCAAGCATTAAAGTTGGATGAAAAGGCAGATGAAACATTGTCAAGAATTACAAAGATGAGGATAAGAAATGAAATAACTGAATACTATTATTATATCAAAGAGCAATTTGCTCGACTAGATAGCCAATATCCAAAATCATTCAATGCAATAGCCTCACAAGTTAGTGCATTTTATAACAGTTTAAGCAGAATTGAGCCATCCCAAGAAGTGATTTATGGTCAATTAACAGAGTGGCTCTCTAAAAAAACTGGCAACAGTTCTTTAGGTGCCTGTGGAATTATAATATCATTTTTTGTCCAAAATTGTGAGGTGTTTTCATGATAGTGCCTAACAAGGTAATTAGATTTAGTGACACAATTATTGGGAAAATGCCAATTATTCTTAAGTATTTATTAAAGCAAGATATGACAGTAAAGGAATTATACTTTACAACACAAGATCACTTTGAAGAAATTGATGAGTTTATTTATTCACTTGATGTTTTATTTCTACTTAATGCAATCAGAGTAGATTTTGATAAAGGAGTAGTTACCTATGTTAGATAGAATTAAAAGTGCAATATTGGTATGTCAACACTAAATCAA
>NZ_ALJG01000068.1 GCF_000286315.1 Paenisporosarcina sp. TG20
CCTGCGCTTCAATCAACTAGTGGTATTTATCCATCATTGCAACAAATTCTATTTTTAGTGACAATCATTTGAATCTACTCCTTAAAATACAGGGAATACTGGATTCATGGCTCACTAAATCACATAACTTAAAACACAGAAAAGGACCATTTAGGACTTTAAATGGTTTTGTTTTCGCTGCGCTACTGTTAAAAGAAGAAATTGCTACATTAGGTAGTAGATAATAAGGGACATTTGTCTCTACTTCTCCCGATCGTTTATCTTTTCTTTCTTTAACGAAACCCGCGAGGGTTTGGCTTTCTTCGGAGGATGAACATACTCTAAAGTTAACCAGTAAAGGTCAAAATAGTATCTTCGGACACTACTTATTTCGGGTGTTCCGCTAGAGTGTGGTGGTGATTTGAATTACAATTTGAGGAGCAATTGTGGATCAAATCGGAGAAATTGTTCTTCTACAATTGGCTTCAACTTATTTTAGGAACTACTCCCTCGGGATCAGGCGCAGCCACGTATCTTCTTGGTGCAAAGCATCACTGCGTTCTGCCTTGCACACATTTTAGATTGTGGTCTAACGCCGTTTATTTTTTCTTTAATGTGTGTATTGGAGAGTGATAATACTCTAAAGAAAACCAGTAAAGGCCGAAATAGTATCTTCGGCCGCCTGTTCATTAGATTAAGTGTCTATTCCCTCATCCACCAAATCCACAAAACTATGTTTCTACAGGTTGTAGGGGAGCGACGGACGCAAACCCACCGCAAGATTACCTATACGAAAGAAGCCGAGCTACGTGACACAGTCACGTAGCTCGGCTCTATCATTCACAAGGCTATGATGTAGTAGGTCGTGCGCTCCAAAGCGACCCGGAAACCCTGGACTATACTTTGTCAAATCAACCACAGATCTTATCAAGAATAGTCTTTTTCATTCACAAGGTTATGATGCAGTAGGTCTTGCGCTCCAAAACGACCCGGAAACCCTGTACTAAGAATTGTTCAAATCAACCACAGATCTTATCAAGAATAGTCTTTATCATTCACAAGGTTATGATGCAGTAGGTCTTGCGCTCCAAAGAGACCCGGAAACCAGGTAATACAGTGTCTATCATCTGGACAACACACTCTACTAGAATTTGTTGTGATTCGATCCACAATTTAAAGGGCAATTGTGGATTGAATCGTAAGAGTTGTTCTGCTAGCGATTGGTGAACTCTGACCTTAAAGAACTGCCTCTACTCGTTCAGGGGCACACAAAAATTTGGGAGCATTTGTGTATGCGTCTGCCTCCGTTTGACTCTTCTTTCTTTAACGAGGCCGCGTGACTTTTTGGACTTAAAAAGTATATACTCTCTTCTTTTTAAGTTATCTTTTCATTTGTAATCAATTTGAAAACATTACTTAATTGAAGCGGAAGGTGGCGACTCCTACGGGATCAGCGGGACAGGCGAGACCCCGGAGTGGAGCGCTAGCGACCGAGGAGGCTCGCCGCCCGCCCCGTGGAAAGCGTCCCCCTGGAGCGCAAATCAGCGGTATCATACT
>NZ_ALJG01000069.1 GCF_000286315.1 Paenisporosarcina sp. TG20
CACTAGCGTTGCATAAAAAACTATTCATCCTGTCAACTTGGAGAATTAAACATGTTATGTTAATAGATTAAAATAAAGTAACAATTTACCAAAGGTTTAGTTCGTGTTGGATAAAAAAAGACAACCGGTTTTAATCGAGTAGTCCTTCATCCACTTTTTTACACTTGTGTAATGAAATTAAAAAATTGGGTCATAAGTTAAATCATCTAAATGTGATGTCTCTTGCGACTCGTATTGCGCCAAGGTTTCCATAAATATATGTTCATGATCCAATCGCCTTCGCCCTTTTGAGGAGCGTTTTGGTTTCTCAAAAAGTTTTTTTAGTAACTCCGGAAGACTTTTTGACCAGAAATCACCGATCCAATTGAACATTTCCCACAAGGTGCCTTGAAAACCTACTTTGCTTTTCATTAAAAGCGTTAAACAAAACGTGATCATCGCGATATAAATTTGATTAAACACCGCATTAGCACTCTTTCCGTAACATTTTTTTAGAACTAAATGTTGTTTACACCATTTGAAAAACAGTTCAATTTGCCAACGAGACCGGTAAAGATCACTTATTTCTTTCGCGCTTCTTTTAGCATCATTGCACACAATCGAAATTTTATTGCCTTCACTGTCTAGTGTTTCAACTAAATAAAGCGGATGTTTCATCTTACCGATTTTTACGATCGCATAACGAATAATATCCGAATCAGTATCTACAGGTAGTTCCTCAATTACGTGCACAATGGTGTTCGATTTGATCCGAGTGACAAAGTGAATCCCAGCTGCACAGTAAGAGTCAAACTTGTCAAAATCGAAATAACCACGATCGAACACATGAAGCGCATCTTGATCCAGTACAATTAACGCATCTAACTGTGTCGAGTCGGCTGGCCTGGCAGGCGTGATGATTACTTCGTTCGGATAGGATATCCCGTCTGAGAAAATAATGGATGTATGTATTTTCACGCCAGCTTTTGTCTTGCGGAAATCAGCCCATTGATATTGACTTAGACACATTGAAATCGTTGACGAATCGATTAAATGAATTTTCCCAAGCGCCTTATCGGCCTTATGAGGACCGATTTCTTGATGCAACTTTTGGATTAGATGATGCATGATTTCTTGAAAAATTTCGGGCGGTACGTCACGAAGTTTCCGACTGAGTTGCGATTTACTGATACTCTCTATGCCAACCGTTTTTTGGACAGTCTTCTTACGTTTTACTTTTTCACTAATACGTCCAAGACTTGATAAGTTTTTTAATTGTGCGTAGATGAAAAGTTTAACAAACGTAAGCGAATCAAGTTTTTTAACGTACTTATCGACTTGTGCTAGGTCAATCTTTTTTTGTATGGCTTTCATATCAAGTGGATGAATGTATTCTCTAAATACATTTTTTATGGTATTATTGTCCATGTATTCTCCTTGTAGTTAGGGATTTGGACAAGAACTACCCTCATCCCTAATTATAAGGGTTTTTTTATATAGTTGATAGTTTTTATTTCCATAAAAGTAATAAAATGAATGACCTATTTTATTTGACATTTTGATT
>NZ_ALJG01000070.1 GCF_000286315.1 Paenisporosarcina sp. TG20
GCATTAAAATAAAATCCAAATGTCAAATAAAATAGGCCATGTATTTTATTCCTTTTATGGCAATAATAACTATCAATTATATAAAAAAACCCTTATAATTAGGGATGAGGGTAGTTCTTGTCCAAATCCCTAACTATAAGGAGAATACATGGACAATAATACCATAAAAAATGTATTTAAAGAATACATTCATCCACTTAATATGAAAGCCATACAAAAAAAGATTGACCAAGCACAAGTCGATAAGTACGTTAAAAAATTTGATTCGCTTACGTTTGTTAAACTTTTCATCTACGCACAATTAAAAAACTTATCAAGTCTTGGACGTATTAGTGAAAAAGTAAAACGTAAGAAAACTGTCCAAAAAGCGGTTGGAATAGAGAGTATCAGTAAATCGCAACTCAGTCGGAAACTTCGTGACATACCGCCCGATATTTTCCAAGAAATCATGCATCATCTAATCCAAAAGTTGCATCAAGAAATCGGTCCCCATAAGGCCGATAAGGCGCTTGGGAAAATTCATTTAATCGATTCGTCAACGATTTCAATGTGTCTAAGTCAATATCGTTGGGCTGATTTCCGCGAGACAAAAGCTGGCGTGAAAATACATACATCCATTATTTTCTCAGACGGGATATCCTATCCGAACGAAGTAATCATTACGCCGGCCAGGCCAGCCGACTCGACACAGTTAGATGCGTTGATTGTACTGGATAAAGATGCGCTCCATGTGTTCGATCGTGGTTATTTCGATTTTGACAAGTTTGACTCTTACTGTGCAGATGGGATTCGTTTTGTCACTCGGATCAAATCGAACACCATTGTGCACGTAATTGAGGAACTACCTGTAGATACTGATTCGGATATTATTCGTTATGCGATCGTAAAAATCGGTAAGATGAGACATCCGCTTTATTTAGTTGAAACACTAGACAGTGAAGGCAATAAAATTTCGATTGTGTGCAATGATGCGAAAAGAAGCGCGAAAGAAATAAGTGATCTTTACCGGTCTCGTTGGCAAATTGAACTGTTTTTCAAATGGTGTAAACAACATTTAGTTCTAAAAAAATGTTACGGAAAGAGTGCGAATGCGGTGTTTAATCAAATTTATATCGCGATGATCACGTTTTGTTTAACACTTTTAATGAAAAGCAAAGTAGGTTTTCAAGGCACCTTGTGGGAAATGTTCAATTGGATCGGTGATTTCTGGACAAAAAGTCTTCCAGAGTTACTAAAAAAACTCTTCGAGAAACCAAAACGCTCCTCAAAAGGGCGAAGGCGACTGGATCATGAACATATATTTATGGAAACCTTGGCGCAATACGAGTCGCGAGAGACATCACATTTAGATGATTTAACTTATGACCCAATTTTTTAATTTCATTACACAAGTGTAAAAAAATGGATGAAGGACTACTCGATTAAAACCGGTTGTCTTTTTTTATCCAACACGAACTAACATGATGGTAAATTATTACTTAATTTTATTATATTTACATAACATGTTTAATTCTCCAAGTTGACAAGTTGAAAATTTTTTTATGCAACGCTAG
>NZ_ALJG01000071.1 GCF_000286315.1 Paenisporosarcina sp. TG20
AACTAAGTATAGCCTATCCATATTTACAGAGGGAGTTATAGATTTCCATGAGGGCTTGAATGTTGTATTAGGTGATAATAAAGGATCTAACTCTATTGGTAAATCAACTTTACTTATGATTATAGATTTTGTCTTTGGTGGTAATACATATATTTCTCATAATAGTGATGTTGTAGCAAACTTAGGACATCATGAGTTTGGGTTCACCTTTAAATTTAAAACTGAATATCATTTTGTTAGAGGCACAGAAAATCCAGATGCAGTATATAAAAGCAATAATAAATATGAAAAACTTGATGAAAATGAAATTAAATTAAATGATTTTACCAAGTTACTAAAGAGTCTATATGAATTGGAATCAGACCAATTAACCTTTAGAGCTGCTGTTAGTACCTATTCTAGAGTATGGGGAAAAGAAAATGATAATGTTAAAAAACCCCTTCATAGCTTTGCACAAGAAAATTCTGGTCAAATTGTAACAAACTTGATTAAGCTTTTTAACAAATATGATGCTATAGAATTGCAGGATAAGGAACTAAAAAAACTTGAAGATCAAAAAAAAGTCTTAAATAAAGCAGGCAAGCACAAGTTAATCCCCAAAATAACTAAAAAAAAGTTTACAAAAAATCTAAAAGATATAGAGCACCATACTAAAGAAATTGGAAGGTTAGGAAAAAATGCATATAGCCCTTCAGGTGATATAAGTGAAATTGTTTCTGCTGAAATGATTTCCATTAGAGAAAGAAAGAAAAAACTCATAGATGAGAAAGAGTATTATGTTTCTAGATTAAATAGGACAACAAGAACTATAAAAAGATCAGCAGGTGCTGGGTTAGAGAACCTTCTAGAATTTTTCCCAAATATAAATGTAGAAAGATTGCAGAGTATAGAATCATTCCATCAGGGAATCAGTTCTATTCTTACTGATGAATTAGAGAATGCAAAAAAAGAGTTAGCTATCAAAATAGCTGAATTAGAGAAGGAAATTGATATAGTTATTAAAAAGCAAGAGCAGCTATTAAATCCTGATGAAGAACTTAATTTATTTATTGACAGCTTAATTGAATTATCATCAAGCTTAAAAAACCTCCAACTAGAAAATCAGTATTTCAGTAAGTTGTCAGGAATAAAAGAAGATATTGGTACCAAAAAAAGTAAACTTGAAGAGTTAAAGGAAATAATAATTAAAGAAATTAACAAGGCTATCAATACAAAATTAAAAGAGATTAATGGTTTAATTCATGAGGGCAAAAGGGATGCACCTGAATTAAATTTAACTTACAGTAAATATGACTATAAGTTTTTTGATAATACAGGTACTGGGAAAGCATATGCCAATTTAATAATTATTGACTTAGCAATTTTTACACTAACAAAAATTCCTTTAATTATGCATGACTCTTTCTTATTTAAGAATATTGAAAAAGAAGCTGTTGAACAAATCATTAAGTTCTACAACTCATTATCAAAACAAGTGTTTATTGCTATTGATATTATTGATATGTACAACAAGGAAACACAAAAGATTTTAGAGGAGAAAAAAATACTCCTATTATCTAATGATAAGTTATGGATAGGCTATACTTAGTTG
>NZ_ALJG01000072.1 GCF_000286315.1 Paenisporosarcina sp. TG20
TGATTTAGTGTTGACATACCAAAGAAGGCTCGCTATTTGTGTTGTTTATTAAGGATATTAACTTTCAGGTGGTCTTCCGATGATTTCCAATCAAGAATCTTTAATACTTTCCCCATTTATGGCTTGAAAGAATGAAAACCCATAAAAAATTTATATTTTCTTGTTAACTAAGAAAGGGACGAGCGAAACTTAGCTCGTCCCTTTTATTCTTGAGGTTACAGTGCAGTAAGATTGCCGGCTAACCGCGACCCGGAAACCGAAGTCGATACAGGTTAGAAAATTATTTTCTACTAGCACACAAATAATTAGTAATTCTTTAAAAGAGTCGGGCGAACTTTGAGCCAGTTTTTCTTACTGGCTGACTTTTGATCATCTAATTATAAGGGTTTATAACGGGTTTATAACTTATTTAATTGAAAAAGAAAATTTTCCAAGCTGACAACTATATTGGGGGTGTATGTTTCAGTGAGTATGTAAATTATATTGGAATATAATAGTTATTTACTGATGAGTGGACGAAAAGTAGTCTTGAGTGGACGGAAAGTTATGATGAGTGGACGAAAAGTAGTCTTGAGTGGACGGAAAGTCGATCTGAATGGACGAAAAACTGATTTGAGTGGACGAAAAGTTTTAAACTTGCTGCACACTTGTTAAAACATAAGCGTGTATATGAAATTGAAGAGCCATGAACATAGTGTTCGAGAATACGGAGACTAATATTATGAAACGGATTATCTATCCGTGATAACTCTGACTAATCCGATTAATGTGACGAGTTACCCTGCTGTAAATTGAAACTAAAGAACGATGGTTTATTACATAGGCAAATGAAAGTATCGATATAATCCATTTTTAATCCAGGTAGCTGAAAGAAACTATTCAACCTTAAAAAATGAAGAAAAGGCCGAAATAGTATCTTCGGGCGCCCCTCAATATAAAATCAGTGTCTTTTCTCACATCAACCCAAATCAAAAATACGATATACCCATTGGTTGAAGGGTCGCGTCGGACGCAAACCTGCCGCAAGATTGCCTGTAAGAAAGAGATGGAGCGAAGTGAAACTTCCGCTCCTTCTCTCTTATTCTTAAGGTTGTGATGCAGTAGGTTTACAGGCTAGCCGCGACCCGGAAACCAAAGTCGATACAGATTAGAAAATTATTTTCTACTACACACAAATCTTTCACATAGAATCGTATATAGACATAGATAGAAAAAATGTGCATAGTCGAGAATTAAATACACATGTAATAGAAAAAAATTTAAAGATTAAAAAGTCTTATTGATGGCATAGGGAGTAGAGTTATAGTACATAATTCATATTTAAAATTTTCTAAAAAGTTAAATAAATACATTGACTTGAGCGCTTGCTCATTTGTATAATCGTGTAAACGATTACAAAAGTGTAAAAAGTAATGGAGGAGATATGATGGCAATGTTAACTGTAGAAAATGTCTCACTTCAGTTCGGTGGAATTAAAGCATTAGATAATGTTAGCTACCAAATTGAAGAAGGTGAAATTTTCTCGCTAATCGGACCTAACGGAGCCGGGAAAACTAGTATGCTCAATTGTATTAGCCCGACTTTCGGCTTGA
>NZ_ALJG01000073.1 GCF_000286315.1 Paenisporosarcina sp. TG20
CTACACTATTTCTAAAAAGAGATATACTTGCTCAAATATCAGAATTTCAGGTGTTCATGATGCAAACCACTGCATTTTTCTATTATATAAAATACCATTGACTTTCTGCTAAGCCGTTCATTATAGGATATGTTAAAGTTATTGGTGATTTTGTCTAAATAAATGCGCTTGGAAATGTTTATCCAAGTGCATTTATTTATGTTTTTTTACTAACGTACCCGTTAGCTTAAGTACACATTTTCACAATCTTAAAAACAAATTCTAGTAATATAAATTCTTTTTCGCTATTAATTGAGGTGTCGTAATTAATTTAGCTTTCGCTATTCCTTTCTTAAATCTTACATTGTTCAACCACTCTATAATTGCATTTGCGTCATAATTTGGGTGAATTCTTTCTCCATTTTCTAAAGCCCAATATTTTGTATTCTTTTCCTCATCAAAAATCCAATCTAGAAAGTCTTTTTGAATACAGTTCATCTTCCTACCTACTTTTGTTGAACAAGAAATGTATTGAATAAAGTCCTCACCAAAGTCAATTTTAATAATCATAAGACTTTCAACCCCTTTAAAAATCGTTACTGCTTATTTTAGAAACGCACCCGTTACTTTAAGTTAAATGTTTCACAATCTTCTTAAAGTATGAATTTTATTTTGTTTTGCGTTTTGGCATAAAGGTGGCAACCAAAAAGCCTATTCCAATTAAAAATAAACATACATACATAAACAATTGGGCAGGACCACCACCAAAGTGACTAAAAGGAAAAGGTCCATTGATAATCCAAATATACCTTTCGTAATCTCCGTGTATGAACCAATATAGTAGAAATGGCGATAAAATAAAAACAATACCTATAAAAAGTTTAATATAACGTTTCATTCTTATCTCCCCCATAAGACTAAATGATCTCATTTGTTTTTCTTCAAGTAAACTGCTTACTTTAGTTTAAGAAACCAACCTTTTTCAAGATCTCCGTTCTTGTGCTAAAGTAATTCGTTAGTTGAATAAGGAACTTCAATTATTAAGGATGGTTTACTATGCCTTTTTTTCCCACAACAAATATTGCAACTAAAGCAGTAATTATACTTGCAATAAAAAACCCATTTGCATATGTCGGTATGCTTTTCTTTGGTACCCAATCATTTATTTCGAAGATTAGAAAATGCACTCCAATTGCGTCTCCATCAATGTGTGTTATAGAAGACCTCAAATCCATTCCTTTACTAAAAAATAAGATAGTTACGATTATAAGAAAAACAAAAACACTCCACCGATATATAGTTTTCAATTCCATTCGCCTCTTTCAATTATTATTTTATTTTTCCTTTAAGTTTGTCTACTTCTTAATTTTTCTCTTAATAAGACTCATCTGTTGCGTTAAGGTTTAGTAAAGTGCCAATTTTTTTCGAAGTAAATAAACATTAAAGTTTACATATATTAACTAATTAAACACCGTTACCAAAACTCCTTCTTCTTGAACTAGCCTGCTTGTTAGTTTAATTTAACTATTAAGCATCCTTTTCCTTTAAAAAAGCCATTTTTTATAATAAAGATTGATTACCTAAGCGAATAGTTGTGATTTAAGTATAACCTATTCAAAATTGGAAGTCTTTTCTTATTTTCCCATAATAAAGTAGGGAAACCATTTTC
>NZ_ALJG01000074.1 GCF_000286315.1 Paenisporosarcina sp. TG20
TAAGTTTCGCACCCCTAAAAACACGGTTTTCAAGCTTCACATTCCGTCGATATCCTTTGCTACGATAAGGTTCTTACTTCATTCCATTTTGGCCCATTAAGCCGCTTTATCGTCCTCAAATAATTGATTCCCCAAAAAGGAGCTCTCGAATAGCTCCTTGATATGTACATATTCAGGTGATTTCTTAAAGACTTGAATGTCAACTGCTCCCGATTCTGTAAACGCGGCAATGACCACATCCAAAAGCTCCTCAAACAAGTTCCATAGTCGTTCAGCTATATTCTTTTCCACCATCTGATCCTTGATTACCTCAAACAACCCGCCCAATGTTTCATAGTCGTTCATCCTACGATAATAGGCTAAGAAGGAATACAAAATATACGTTGTGGTTACATGGGCAATTTGGGCATCAAAGTTCTGAGACTGGCATTTACCTAACCGAAGAAGTTGTTTGGTCTCTTTGAAAAAAACCTCAATCGTCCAGCGCACTGAATAGACTTCCAACATTTCGAGGAAGGTCAAAGATTCGTCTGTAGACAGGAATAGTTTCCACTTTTTTTGGTAGGGAAATCGACAAAAATACAACTTTACCGTTTCACCGATGGCCGCATATTCGACAGTCACTTCAAAGTAGCGTGTGTTTCTTTTGCGACAACGCTTTTCTTTCCCTTCATTCTGAAGGGTTTTGAGTAGTTGTTTGGCGTTCAATTCCTGTCCGTTGTATGTGTATTTTCTGAAATCCTTTTTCATGGCACAAATCAGGTGCAACGCACCATTCTTAATCCCTCTAACGGTTGAGATGAACCCCTTACTTGGGAACCAGCTATCGACTAAAACATAGTTGGCTTGAAATCCATGTTTCACGGCTCTTTTAAGCATCATAAGCCCGCTGGTAATCTTGTCCACATCACACTCTTTCTTGCGCTTGGCTCCATTGGACCGGGGATCCCTTATTTTAGTGTATTGTTCTTTCCGATGCTTTTTTTTCTGTGGTTTTTCTGCATGCAGGCTAAAATCAAGTGGCGTAAAACTGGTCCCGTCAAACAGCCCCAGCGTTAAGTTCTTATACCCAAGTGTACTTTTCTGCCGACCCGCTACGTGATCATGAACATAGGAAATTTTTTCAAATTTCCGACCCGTACGGATATCAATCGTATCATCCAAAATAAAAGCTGCCTTTTCGGCAACTACTTTGTTCGGATTCGTTAGTTTTTGAAATTGTTTTGCGACAGTTAGAAGAAGATTGCGCCAAGGCATGCGCTCGTTATTCTTCAGACGGTAAAGAGCATCCTTTTTCATCCCTGCCATGTTTTGATAACTGCTTTTATAAAGGGCGTTAACACTAGTGATTAGCATGAGTGGCAGCAACAACAATAAAGTCATAATGTCGGTGACAGAATAGCCTTGTTGTTTTTTAAATCCGACCCGATGACAAAGGGAACGAAATTTGAATTCTTTCATCGCATTTTGTATAATAAAATCAATAGAAAAACCATGTGATTGAAATACTTTTTCGATTTCTTTTACATTTTTCTGCATGATAACACGTCCTTTTTGGTTGATTTGGAGTAGTACCTTAATTATACCAAAAAGCCAGTGTTCATGCGGGTTTTTCTTGCCTTTTCGTCTCTTTCGAAGAGGCTTTTTTTATAGGATTTTCAAGGTGCG
>NZ_ALJG01000075.1 GCF_000286315.1 Paenisporosarcina sp. TG20
TTAAGTTTCGCACCCCAACAAATGGGGTTTACAAGCCAGACTTCCCGCAGAATTCACCGATATTATAAGGTTTAGCCGTTATTCCATTTTGGCTATTTAAGCCGCCTTATCTCCATCAAATAATTGATTCCCCAAAAAAGAGCACTCAAATAGCTCCTTGATGTGTGCATATTCTGGAGAGGTTTTAAAGGCTCGAATATCAACGGTTCCCGATTCAGCCATCGCGGCAATGACGACATCTAAAAGCTCTTCAAATAGGTTCCATAGGCGTTCCGCTACATTCTTTTCTACCATCTCATCTTTGATTTCCTCAAACAATCCACCAAGTGTTTCATAGTCATTCATCCTACGAAAATAAGCTAAAAAGGTATACAAAATATACGTTGTTGTTACATGAGCAATTTGGGCATCAAAATTTTGGGACTGACATTTTCCTAATCGAAGCAATTGCTTCGTTTCCTTGAAAAAAACTTCAATTGTCCAACGCACAGAATAGACTTCCAGCATTTCAAGGAAGGTCAACGATTCATCTGTAGAGAGGAATAGTTTCCACTTTTTTTGGTATGGAAATCGACAAAAATACAACTTCACTGTTTCGTTGATGCCTGTATACTTGACAGTCACTTCAAAATAGCGTGTGTTTCGTTTACGACAACGCTTTTCTTTCCCTTCTGTCTGAAGGGTTTTTAGCAGTTGCTTGGCGTTCATTTCTTTTCCATTGTAATCATATTTTCTGAAATCCTTTTTCATCGCACAAATCACGTGCAACGCTCCACCCTTAATGCCTCTAACGGTAGAAATAAAGCCCTTACTTGAGAACCAGCTATCCACTAAAACATAATTCGCTTGAAATCCGTGCTTCACTGCTCTTTTTAGCATAGTAAGAGCATTGGTGATTTTGTCCACATCACATTCTTTCTTGCGCTTGGCTCCATTGGCTCCTACGTTTCGTTTTTTATTGTATTGTTCTTTCCGATGCTTTTGTTTCAATGCCTTTTCTGCATGCAGGCTAAAATCAAGAGGGGTAAAGCTTGTACCGTCAAATAGCCCCAACGTTAAGTTCTTAAACCCAAGTGTACTTTTCTTTCGACCAGCAACATGATCATGAACAAAGGAAACTTTTTCAATTTTTCTCCCCGTACGGATGTCAATCGTGTCATCCAAAATAAAGGCTGCTTTTTCGGCAACTTCCTTGTTCGGATTCACTAGTTTTTGAAACTGTTTTGCGATATTTAAAAGCAGGTTGCGCCAAGGCATGCGTTCGTTATTTTTCAGACGGTAAAAAGCATCTTTTTTTATTCCTGTCATGTTGTGATAACTGCTTTTGTATAAGGCGTTGACACTGTTGACAAGCATGAGTGGAAACAGCAACAATAACGTCATAATATCGGTGACAGAATACCCTTGTTGCTTTTTAAATCCTACCTGATGACAAAGGGAACGAAATTTGAACTTCTTCATTACATTTTGTATAATAGAATCAATAGAAAAACCATGTGATTGAAATACATTTTCGATTTCTTTTACATTTTCCCGCATGATAACACTTCCTTTTTGGTTGATTTGGATTGGTACCTTAATTATACCAAAAACCAGTGCTCATGCGGGTTTTTCTTGCCTTTTTGTCTCTTTCAAAGAGGCTTTTTTTATTGAATTCTCAAGGTGCGAAACTTA
>NZ_ALJG01000076.1 GCF_000286315.1 Paenisporosarcina sp. TG20
TCATTTGAATCGTGAGCGATACAAAGCTAGCAGGAATACTTCTTCTACACTATTTCTAAAAAGAGAAATACTTGCTCAAAATACCAGAATTTCAGTGTTCATGATGCAAACCACTGCATTTTTCTATTATTTAAAGTACCAGTGACTTTCTGCACTCCCTTCTTTTTACGTTGTATTTTCTTTTATGATCAATTCGAAAACATTTACTTGATTGAAGCGGAAGGCGGCGACTCCTACGGGATTAGCGGGACAGGTGAGACCCCGCAGTGGAGCGGTAATGGAACAAAGGCTATGGACGCCACATCACAAGTCAACGCCTTCGTGACCAACATCCTGTTGGCCCGAGGAGGCTCGCCGCCCGCCCCGTGGAAAGCGTCCGCCTGGAGCGCAAATCAGCGGTATCATACTAGAACCTACTCCTTAAAATGCGAGAATACTGGATTCAATGGCTCACTAAATTTATATACTTTCTTATTTTGCACAAAAAACCATTTGATAGTTCCAAATGGTCTGCTAGAAAAATTTAAAGTTATTTAAAATATTATTTTTTTAGATCCTTTACTTGATTTATCAATCCTTCAAAACCATCAATTTGACATTCTACGATATCCCCGTCTCTTATTATGACGGCCCCTGGAGTTCCCGTAGAAATAATATCACCTGGCAAGAGCTTCATCACTTTTGAATGGAAAGAAACCAAAGACAATGGATGAAACGTCATATTTGAAATAATATTTTTCCGATGAATTTCCCCATTGATAACCGTTGCTACATTTAAATCTAGTACATTCTCAATCTCTTCAGGTGTAACCAAATGAGGTCCAAAGCTAAAAAACGTGTCAAAACTTTTAGCTCGAGTTAAATAGCGTGGATTCTTTTCCAATATATCCTCAGCCGTCATATCAATAATTGTAGTAAACCCAGCAATAAAGTTATGGGCTTCAGCTTCCGATACGTTCTTACATTCCTCCCCAATAATAATTGCTAACTCTGCTTCAGCAGTCGTTCTCTCCGATTGTAAAGGAATTAGAATTGTATCACTAGGTCCTATAATCGTTGTATCAGGTTTCATAAAACTTGCTGGTTCAGTGTTGGGAGATATTTCATTTAAGTCTGCAGCATGCTCAACATAGTTCAAGCCTATTCCCCAAATTTTTCTTGGATGCCGATAAAGTGGACCGTAAATCACTTGATCGAAAGGAAGAACATGTTCTATGAGCGCTTCTTTTTTCACTTTAAGTTGTATTTCATCCTGATACCAATTCTTAAAGTTATCGAGTTGACCCTTGGAAATAAGCTCAAAAAGATTAGTTGACCATTTTTGGTAATACGTTGTATTAAGGGTATCAATTGTAAGAATTCCATACTCTAATACCACAGCTGCAGTTTCAATTCCATCCTTCTTTATTGTAGCTAACTTCATTATTCTTCACCCTTTCTAATTAAAAATACTTTTCATTGGCGATATACTAAACTCTCATCACTTGAACATTCATTAATTTTATAATTCGATAAATGCTTTCTAATTCCTGCATGCATAATAAGAAAAACCGGGTAAGTGCGCCCGGTCCTTTAAGAGAGTCACAGTACCGACTTATGATTTCCGTTGCAGGCGGACGCTTTCCGCGGGCGAGCGCCAAGCCTCCTCGTCCGCTAGCGCTACCTGTGGGGTCTCGTCTGTCTCGCTTTTCC
>NZ_ALJG01000077.1 GCF_000286315.1 Paenisporosarcina sp. TG20
TTCCGTTCACTTCTTCTTTCTCTGATTTGTAGAAGCTGATGGAAGCCTTGTTATTCTGTTTTTCCGCTTCTGTGAGTTTCTTGGAAATGGCACGGTACATACGAATGAGTTGTTTGTGGCGTTTCGTCCGTTTCATGCGTTTTTCCCGCTTCAACAGTTCGCCCAAGCACGTATTATAAATCGCTCGATTGATTTCCAACTCGGTTTCAATTAGCTTTTCATCGCTCTCATCAGTATGCATCTTGACTTTCAGCACGAAAGTCGGGGATGATTCCTTTGCCATTCCCAACACCTCTTTTCCTGAATCGTTACCTATTTTCAGTGTACCATAAAACGAACATACGTTCCACTAGGAGACAGGAAGAATTGCATAAAAAAATGCTTGAAGTGCCAAAAACCTTCGGCTTTCAGTGGCACTCCGCATTTTTCTTCGCTTTCCTCCCACCGCTAAAGCAGTGGGCTTCCAGCTCAGGCAAGTCTGTGACGAATTAATACTTGAATTTTAGTTTTTTTATTAAAGGACTTCCCAAGCTTTCGAGCAACCTAATCGCTTTCGACGTAAGAATTCTCTATACTAAATTGAAGAGCTTTTTTTAAAAAGGGGGCATTATTATGGACGTTGTACATGTTGAGAAGTTACAAAGCTTGTTAAATTCATTCGCTGATAAAGATATTTACCTTCACCTAGAAACAACGAACGGTGCCTATGCTTCTCATTTTGATGAAACCGTGTTTAATGCAGGTGCCTTTATTCGAAATATTGTTATTTCATATGAATTAGGTAAGGTTACTGGAGAAAGTCCACATCGAGTTGGCTTAAAGTTGCCTCATGGCTGGGTGTATGCACAAGGTATTACACATTTCGAATTGGATGAACATGGCCGTCTGTTGATGGCTGGGCATGATCAGACTGGAAAATTAGCAGTAGCACTTCACATTAGTGAAACGCCATTTACTTATTAAAGGAGGAACATTGATGACACTTCCACACGAAAGACATGTATTAGTTGTTTTTCCTCACCCTGATGATGAGGCATTCGGTGTTTCCGGAACTATTTCAACATATATTAAACAAGGAACACCCGTTACATATGCATGTTTAACGCTAGGAGAAATGGGCCGGAATTTAGGAAATCCTCCTTTTGCGACTAGAGAATCTTTGCCACATATTCGAAAACAAGAATTACTTGCATCCGCACAAGCTATGGGTCTAACAGATTTACGAATGATGGGTTTACGTGATAAAACCGTCGAATTTGAAGATGATGAAAAGATGGTCCAAATGATGACGAAGTTAATAGACGAAACGAACCCTTCTCTTGTCATTACGTTTTATCCAAACTATGCAGTTCATCCAGACCATGAAGCGACTGCAAAAGCAGTTGTCAGAGCGATCCGTCGAATAAATGAGCAAGAACGTCCGAAATTGTATGCTGTTGCATTTGCAAATAATACAAAAGACCAACTAGGCGAGCCTGATATTATTCATGACATTCGACTAGCACGCGATCAAAAAATGGGTGCCATGAGGGCACACATTTCGCAAACCGCGTGGATGTTAGAAGAGATGGACAAACGCTTAGCTGAAGGAGAACCTGAAGCTGAAAATTGGCTTACATATGAACGGTTCTACCAATATCGTTGGCATGAAGATTTTGAAACTTCATTTTAAGAAAAGCCGGGGTAAGTGCGCCCGGTCCTTTAATAAAATAGCCTTCTATTTAAGTCAACTGATTTCCGTTACAGGCGG
>NZ_ALJG01000078.1 GCF_000286315.1 Paenisporosarcina sp. TG20
AGATCCAATGTCCCGAGTCCTGTACTTAGAACATAAAACCGAAAGAAATTCCATATAATTAACACAAAACTAGTTAGGAAGTGTTAATATTGAAAACTAAGATTATAAATTTGCCATATAGGATTAATATAGCCAACAATTTTTGGACTCGATTTAAAGGTCTTCAATTTCAAAAGAAACCTTTAGTTGAAGAAGGACTCTTGATTACCCCTTGTAACTCAATTCACATGTTCTTTATGAGGTTCCCAATTGACGTGGTTTTTCTCTACCAATCAAATAACGTAGTAAAAATAGTTTCAAATATCAATCCTTGGAGAATAGTTCCGCCAGTTAAGGACGCCCATTCCGCACTTGAGTTACCAAGCGGTACTATTATTGAGAAGAATATTTGCGTTGATGATAAGATTACTTTTATACAAAAATTTAATAAGTTGATTGCATAGAATCGTGGTTCAAACTTTTATAACGATTTTTAGTAATAGAGTATATTCGTGACAATTTGAGACATAAATTGATAAACAATTGTGGCTCAAATTAAAAGAAAATCATATAAGAAGCGAGTCAGAGAACATTTTGTCTATAACTGTCACCGTTTAGTCTCACTGTAAGGTGCAAAGCGGAGAAGAAAATTCTCTAAAAAAGTCAGAAAAGGCCGAAATAGTATCTTCGGCCGCATGTACTATAAAATAAGTATCTATTCTCTCAATCACCATATCAAAAACACTATTTGTTCTTCGGTTATAGGGGAGCGAACGACGCATACCCACCGCAATACAGCAATGAATAACACACTTACCCAAGTGTCAGGTGCCATCGGTTCAGCGCTGCTGATCACGGTCATGAATACGCGGACGACAGCAGTGGCGACAGACTTAACAGCAAGCGGTGCAGATCCTGCTGGAATCATGAATACCGCAATGATGCAAGGAATCAATTTCTCTTTCTTCGTATCTACATTTATTGCTGTTATTGCGGTGATACTATCATTCTTCATCACCAGACCAAAAAAGCAACCAACTGAAGAAGAAAAAGAGCGCGTCAATAGAAGGGTACCGGTCGAAGAATGACGATTCGATAACATCACCCCACTTACCTTTTAAAGAGAACATTAAAATGCCCGATGTCTAGATACTAGTAGACATCGGGTATTTTAGATTAGCCATAAAAACAAATGTTCTTTATGGCTGAAAAGATAGAAAGTATTAATTTTTCTCATTTTACTCGACTAAGATTTCCAATCCAATGCAACCTGGAAATACAAATCACACAGTAATAAAACCCTATTTTCAGTTGATTCTAAGGTTGTGGTGCTACCCATGTAAAAGGTTTCGTTGTCTGTATACCATAAATATAAATACCAGTGGTTTCTATTAAGTGGGTATTGAATTTTATATGGAAACTAACATGCTAAAATGGAATTTCTATGGTGTGACTCTAGTTAATCAGATGAATGTGAAGGCCTGATTTCCTTTTTTAAACACAAGTTTCCTCATGAATTTTCTTTAGTAGTGAAGAGGTTCAGTAATACATTCTTGATTAGTAATCCTTACATTCCAATAAAGATATCATCCTATATAAATTAAGGTGTGGGTAATTTCATTTTACAAGATAGGACGATTTTTTATTTATTTTTAAAACTATATTGTTATCAATGTCGATTTTTAAAAAGGTGAATGATTGTAGTGAAAGGCGACGACTCCAGCGGGAAAAGCGAGACAGACAAGACCCCGCAGGAGCACACAATGGAACAAAGGCTAAGAACGCCACAGTCGTGTGGCAA
>NZ_ALJG01000079.1 GCF_000286315.1 Paenisporosarcina sp. TG20
GCCTTTGTTCCATTGTGTGCGCCTGCGGGGTCTCACTGGACTCGCTTTTTCCGCAGGAGTCGCCGCCTTCCACTACAATCATTCTCCTTTTAAAACTAACCGTGATAACAATATAGTTCTAAATAAATATAAAAAATTGTCTTAATTTTTTAAATAAAAGTACTCAAGATGAAGTGTGTGTGTTTTAAAAAGGAAATCACGCCTTCATATTAATCGTTATAAAGAGAGTAACGCCAAAGGAAATTTCATTTTAAAACGTTAGTCTCATTTGCTTAAAAACACCCATGAATACTGGGATTTTGGCATCCTAAAGTCATATGCTTTTGTATGAAAATAAATGTAGATAAATAGACAACATTTAACTAACCACCCCTTCTATCTTTTTAAAGGGGTTTACCCTTTCCTCTTTTTGTTTGAAGATCACTTTTCATGGTAGATGGTGGCTTACGTGAAGCGTAAGCCACGGTAGTTTCTTATCTTGTAAGAAAAACCGGGCAAAGTGCTCCTGATCCTTTTAAGTAATTACTAATATGGGTGTTAGTAAAAAATCCATTCTGTATCGACTTGGGTTTCCAGTTTGTACGGCCAACCAGATGCACCATAACCTGAAGAATAGAGAACCCTAGGGCAATTTAGCGGCGGATTTGCGTCCGACGAGTCCCTTCAACAAATGATAATATTGTATTTCTAATATTGGTTGATGAGACAAAAGACACTGATTGTTAGAAAGTATTTTGAGCAGGTTTTCAGTTCGCTTAGGACGTTTACTCTGCTGCACCTTGGTCTAGAGAACAAAGAGGGTGGGCTTGTGACTACGTCACTGCGCACACCCTCTCTTATTCAAATCATCTTGCGGCTAATATGCGTCCTTCGCTCCCTTGCAACCTGGACACTATTAGTTACAATCGTTTGGTTTACTAAAGAATTGAGTCTTCCTTTACATAAATATTCGGCCGAAGATGATATTTCGGCCTCTCTCTGTTTCTTATATTATTTCAAAACAAAAAGCAAAATATGGACTTCTACACTAAAGAACTGGTAGCCACCCATACATCGCAATACCATCGCTGTGCACAACAGAGGATGAAAATGTATGCAGAACGGATCTACTTGGAGATTTGTGGTGACGTATAGTTCTTCCGTTACCCTGACTCCTACAACTAAGGTGTATCAAAGAATTTAGCCTCCTAAATGGGTAATGGGTAGCAGTAGCACTCATAGAGATTTATTCTACTCAAATGTTGCACTAATCAATTATATTTTTTAAATCTGGGACACTCTTTTTTTTTTGCTTATCGCAACCGATTATTTATTATCAAGAACTTTTACTTAATAGTCATTCATGAACTCAATACTTATCCATTCACTCACATCAATTCTTAGTATCAAGAGAGTTCTGAACACCCTGCTAGTATAACGAGTGATATAAATAGACGTTATTTCATTCATTCATAATTCTCCCAAGAATTGAAAATGCTTTTAAACTAGCTCTAAGATGTCTTTGAAGTTATTCACAACAAAATCAGCTTGTTTTAATTCATCTTCTTGAGCAAAGTCAAAGTTCACACCAATCGAAATAAAGGCATTATCCTTAGCTGCAGAAATATCTGAAGAACGATCTCCGACAATGTAGCCCTCTTCTATTTGTTTTTCATTTTTGACCATTTTGACTAAATCAGATTTATGTCCTGATTTCATTAGTTGGATACTGTATGTATGTTGAATAAATCTATCCAAATTATAAGTTTCTACAATTGCTTGTAAGTATTCTATTTGTCCATTGCTAACAATATATAATGGATACTTTTTACTTAACTCATTTAATGTTTTCTCCACATCAACATATAATGCTCCTTGTTGTGCTTTAATAACTTAAGTTTCGCACCTTGA
>NZ_ALJG01000080.1 GCF_000286315.1 Paenisporosarcina sp. TG20
TTTATGTGCGCCCAGCATGGGCGTAATCTATAGGGTGAAAGTCCCGAACTGTGAAGACAGAAGTAACAGTTAGCTTAACGCAAGGGTGTCCATGGTGACGTGGAATCTGAAGGAAGCGAGCGGCAAACCTCCGGTCTGAGGAACACGAATCTCATATAAGGCTATGTGCGATTGGGTGAGTTTGCATAACAAAACAAAGCCCTTTCTGTCGAAGGTCGTATGTAGTAAATGAGGCAGATAGATGGAGGGAAAGATTACGTTCTTACCTGGGGAGGTCTGATTGATAAGCCAAGTACTCTTGGTAACCTAGCCAGTGATGGCTAGTTGAACAATCAGAAGTCAGCAGAAGTCATAGTACCATTTGTCTCGAGACAAATGGGAAGGGCTGAACAATTGAGAGAGAACAACTTCTTGGCATTCAGTAAACTGCAAGAACACAGACAACCGATAAGGCATGCTCGAGGGAGGAAGTGGTGAATCCCATGGGGGACCTCGAGATGGTGGAGCAGAATTGGCATAAGAAGTTAAGTTGTTCACGGAAAGAGGCGTAACGAATGTTGATGGAACGTATACTGTCACATGAAAACATGCTTTCCGCTCTGAAAAGAGTGGTAAGTAATAACGGAAGCCATGGTATCGATGAAATGCCTGTACAAAACCTACGCCAGCATATAATTGATAACTGGGAATCCATGAAAATGGAACTCCTTAAGGGAAGCTATACACCGCAACCAGTCCGCAGAGTCGAAATTCCGAAATCTGATGGTGGAGTGCGCTTATTAGGAATACCTACTGTGACAGACCGATTCATTCAACAAGCTATTGCCCAAGTATTAACTCCTCTGTATGACCCTGAGTTTTCAAACCATAGTTATGGGTTCCGCCCAAAACGAAGCGCCCACGGTGCAGTGAATGAGGCGAAAGGTTATATACAAGAAGGTCGTCGTTGGGTAGTAGACATAGACTTAGAGCAATTCTTTGACAAAGTGAATCATGACAGGCTCATGGGAACGCTTGCAAAACGAATTAAAGACAAACGTCTACTTAAGCTAATCCGTAGCTATCTGAAATCAGGAATCATGATAAATGGCCTCGTAAAAGCTAGTGAAGAGGGGGCGCCGCAGGGTGGCCCACTAAGTCCACTACTTTCTAATATTGTACTTGATGAACTTGACAAGGAATTGGAAGAAAGAGGTCACAAATTTGTTCGATACGCTGATGACTGCAACATCTATGTGAAAACAAAGAAAGCAGGAAATCGAGTCATGGATTCTGTCACTTCATTTATTGAAGGAAAGCTAAAGTTGAAAGTTAATCTAAGGAAGTCCGCTGTAGACCGCCCTTGGAAGAGGAAGTTTCTTGGATTCAGTTTCACCTCTCATAAAGAACCTAAGGTTCGGATTGCCAATGAAAGTGTGAAACGAATGAAAAACAAAATCCGCGAAATTACTTCAAGGAAGAAACCTTATCCTATGAAGTATCGGATAAAGAAACTAAATCAATACCTCGTGGGGTGGTGCGGTTACTACGCATTGGCAGATACACCAAGCGTATTTAGGAACTACGATTCGTGGATTAGAAGAAGGCTCCGAATGTGTATGTGGAAAGAATGGAAATTACCAAAAACCAAGGTGAGAAAACTCACTGGATTAGGCGCTCCGAGAGGAAAGGCTTACGAGTGGGGCAACTCCCGTAAAAGCTACTGGAGAATATCCAAAAGTCCAATACTACACACAACCCTTGGAAACTCCTACTGGAGTTCCCAAGGGCTCAAAAGTCTATCATATCGTTACGAAACATTGCGTCAAACATCTTAATTGAACCGCCATATACCGATCGGTACGTATGGTGGTGTGAGAGGTCGGGAGTTAATCACTCCCTCCTACTCGATT
>NZ_ALJG01000081.1 GCF_000286315.1 Paenisporosarcina sp. TG20
CTTCCGGGAATCTAAATGTAGTGACCTAATAATTAATAATTATAACTTTTGATTGATTATCCAGTTTCGATAAAGTATAATTAAATTATGTTTATAAGAGAAACGACCACTAAAAATAGAATAACCAAAAAAGAATATAAGAAACATGTGTTGGTTGAATCCTATCGAACAGAAATAGGACCGAGGCAGCGGGTTGTGATGCAATTAGGAACGCTCACCCTTCCAAAATCTGAGTGGAAAAAATTAGCTTCCGCCTTGGAAGGCCGCATAGCCGGTCAAATTACGCTGTTTGAAGATGAAAATGAAATCGCTGAGGCTACTGAAAAGGCGATGATTCATTTTTCTTTTACTCAGAAAAAGACACAGGCTAAAGAAGAACGTCTAGAGAAGGGAAACTTTGTATCTGTTGACTTGGATTCAATCGCTACGGCAGAGTCTCGTTCTCTTGGTCCTGAATTAGTTGCCCATACGATGTGGGAGCGTTTGGAGTTAAACGAGCTATTAAATGCTTGCGGTTTTACCCCTACCCAACAAGCACTTGCTGAAGCAATCGTTATCGGCCGTTTAGTTGCCCCTTCCAGTGATCTGGCATCATGGCAGTGGTTACGAGAACGTACCGCATTAGTTGAATTACTTCCTGTTAATCTTTCAGAGATAGGAAAAAATGCGGTATACGAAATAGCGGATCAATTGCTGGCCAACAAAAAGGAATTGGAACGAGGGCTTCGCGCAAAGGAAAAGATGCTGTTCCCACGTCAAAATCAAGTGTATCTGTATGATTTGACCAATACCTATTTCGAAGGGGGGGCACAAAATAACGAGTTGGCAAAACGAGGCAAGTCGAAGGAAAAACGATCTGACTGCCCACTAGTTACACTAGCTCTCGTTGTCGATGATGCGGGATTCCCTATTTTTAGCCAAATTTATGGAGGCAATCAATCTGAACCAGAAACACTGGAGGATATATTGACATGTCTCCAAACAGATTCGCCACTTGAGTTATGGGATAACCGACCGATGATTGTGATGGATCGAGGCATCGCTACAAAAGATAACTTGGCACTTATAAAGGAACTAGACTATCCGTACATCGTAGTTGAGCGGAGAGCTGTGGAAAAGGATTACCTCGATGAATTCCAAGATGCAAGGGAATCATTTGAAAGGATTTCACCCGGGAAATCAGGGGAACAGAGCCGTTCAACAGATGAAACGATATCCGAGTCTGTATTTGTGAAAAAGCTTTCTATTGAAAAAGGAAGTCGAATTCTTTGTCTTAGTGAAGGGCGTGAGAAGAAAGAGGATGCCATGGATTCCTTAAAAGAAACCCGATTTCTAGACGATCTTAACAGATTAAAAACCTCTGTTGAAAAAGGGAATATCCAGTTAGTTGAAAAAGTGGGTGAACGTGTCGGGAGACTCAAGGAACGGTATTCTACTATCGCTCGTTACTATGAGATTCATTTGGAAGTAGATGAAAAAGAAGAAAAGGTAAAAGATCTAACTTTTGAAAAAAAGACTACACGCAAGGATCGTTCAGTCTTAACAGGTTGTTATGTCATTGAAACAAGTGACGAAGCGTTGTCTGCCGAAGAAGTATGGCGTTTATATACGACATTAACCAAGATAGAGGCAGCTTTTAGGTCATTAAAAACAGATTTAGGAGTAAGGCCTGTTTATCATCAATTAGCCAATCGAACGAGAGGACATCTGTTCATTTCCGTTTTGGCGTATCATCTACTAATAAGCATCGAACATCAATTAAGAGAACAAGGAGATTCACGAAATTGGTCAACCATTAAAGATCAACTATCGACCCATCAACGGACGACGGTAATAGTTACCGATGAAAGTGATCATATTCATCATATTAGAATCTCCGGAACAACAGAAAAAAGTCATCGTGAGATATACAAGTTACTACATGTGAAAGATCCATTGAAAAGAAAACATGAAATTGTCGGAAAAAGGTTGTAGTGACCAAATAAAAAGAAGAAACCTCTATATGAAGGGGTTTCCGTGTACTTGGGATGAAAGTTGGGTT
>NZ_ALJG01000082.1 GCF_000286315.1 Paenisporosarcina sp. TG20
TGCTTTTTCATGCCTCGAAACGTTGATTTAACAGTGTTTATGATATGACAATTGAAATGTAGTGACCTAAAATATATTATACTATATTTTTAGTTGTACATTCCCTTCTATTGCGCTATAATCAGATTATGTATATACGTGAAACGATCACCCAAAATAAAGGTACGAATAAAAAATATATGAAACATGTATTGGTTGAGTCCTATCGAACAGAAAAAGGTCCTAGACAACGGGTCGTGATGCAATTAGGAACGCTCACACTTCCAAAATCAGAATGGAAAAAATTAGCGGCCGCATTGGAAGGCCGATTAGCGGGTCAAATTACTCTATTTGAAGATGAAAGTCAAATCGCTGAGGCAACCGAACAAGTCATGACTCATTTTTCTTTTACGCAACAAAAGACTCATGCCAAGAAAGAACGTCAAGAAAAAGGTACATTCGTACCTGTTGACTTAGAGTCTATCACTACAGCACAATCGCGATCTCTCGGGCCTGAATTGGTTGGTCATGCTTTTTGGGAGAAGTTGGAGTTTAACCACTTATTGAGTGCTTGTGATTTCACGCCGACTCAACAAGCACTTGCGGAAGCTGTAATTGTTGGACGTCTTGTGGCACCCTCGAGTGACCTAGCCTCTTGGCGCTGGCTACGGGAACGAACTGCTTTAATCGAGTTACTTCCTGTCAATCTTGAAAGTATAGGAAAAGACGCCATATATGAAATAGCCGATCAATTACTTGCCAACAAAAAAGAAATTGAACACGTTCTCCGCGACAAGGAAGTAAGCTTATTTCCACGTCAAAATCAGGTATTTCTTTTTGATTTAACCAATACTTATTTTGAAGGAAGTGCGCTAAACAACGAGTTGGCTATGCGAGGTAAGTCGAAGGAAAAACGCTCCGACTGTCCACTTGTGACGTTGGCTCTTGTTGTAGATGATGCAGGATTCCCAATCTTTAGCCAAATCTATGGTGGAAATCAATCAGAACCTGAAACGCTTACGGATATATTGGAACAATTGACTATCGAATCGTCTCATACTCTATTGAAGGGTCAACGACCTATGATTGTGATGGACCGCGGCATTGCCACGAAAGATAATCTTCTTCTTATAAAAGAAATGGATTATCCGTATATCGTGATTGAACGAAGAGCTGTCGAGAAGGAATATGTTCAAGAGTTCCAGGAAGCAAGAGAAACTTTTGAAAAGATTTCTTCTTCTAAAGGAGAAACACAAGGCCTTTCATCAGGTTCAACGGTGACGGAATCAGTATTTGTTAAAAAAATATCCATTGAAAAAGGAAGCCGAATCCTCTGTCTTAGTGAAGGTCGTGAAAAGAAAGAAATCGCCATGGATACACTAAAAGAAACTCGATTTCTAAATGACCTTGATCGATTAAAATCCTCTGTAGAAAAGGGTAATGTTCAGTTGGTAGAAAAAGTTGGTGAACGGGTTGGTCGACTTAGAGAGCGTTATCCTTCTATTGCTCGACATTACACCGTTTCTTTTGAATTAGATGAAAAGGAAGAAAAAGTGAAGACCATCACGTTTGATAAAAAGCCAACACGAACAGAGCGTGCTATTTTAACGGGATGTTATGTGATTGAAACAAGTGAAGGAGAATTATCCGCAGAAGAAGTGTGGCGATTATATACAACTTTAACAAAAATAGAAGCAGCCTTTCGGTCTTTAAAAACAGATTTAGGGGTAAGACCTGTCTATCATCAATTAGCCGAACGAACACGAGGTCACTTATTCATCTCTGTATTAGCGTATCATTTATTAATTAGTATAGAGTATCAATTAAAGGGAAAGGGTGACCATCGGAATTGGTCTACTATTAAAGACCAGCTTTCTACTCATCAACGAACAACTGTGATCGTAACTGATCAAAAAGATCAAATTCATCATATTAGAGTCTCAGGAACACCTGAAAAAAACCATAATGAAATTTACAAGCTGCTGGGTGTGAAAGATCCATTAAAAAGGAAACATGAAATAGTCGGACAAAGGTTGTAGTGACCAAATAAAAAGGAGAAATCCCTTTATAAAGGG
>NZ_ALJG01000083.1 GCF_000286315.1 Paenisporosarcina sp. TG20
AAACCAAAGTTGATACTGTGTATTTTCTTTAAGGACCGGGCGTACTTTGCCCGGTTTTTCTTACATATCTCGCTATAGAAAACCGGTAAGTGTAAACAAAGGAGTGAATCTTTAATGGAGCAACGCTTAAGTCAAAAGCAAATTCAAACATTAGCAATGACTCAATCGTTGCGACAATCACTTGAAATCCTGAATTTTTCTACATATGAACTGGAATGTTTTCTAGTGGAGAAACAACAAGAGAACCCTTGTTTAAAAGTACGATCAAAAGGTCCAATACTAACGTCAACACATAGTTTACAACAAATAGAGAGTCAAAGTTCCCATAAGGATATGCTTTACTCTCAAATGCTTGATTTTCAATTAAGCGATGAACTTGCACGTTTGATACGTTGGCTTATTGATGATTTAAATGAAGATGGTTTTCTAACTGCGACACTTGAAGAGTATGCAAAGTGGACAAACAAGCCAGTAGTTCTAATAGAGGAAGCTATTGATGTAATCCAACAATTTGAACCGGTAGGAATTGGAGCATTTTCTAAGAAACACGCACTTATTTTACAAGCAATATATCATGGTTTCTCGTTGCAAACAATAGATATTATCACAAATTATTTTGATCTTTTTATAACAAAAAGGTGGAAAGAACTATCTAAAAAAATGATTATGTCATTAGAAGAGATACAACAAATTTCAGATACTTTAGGCAACTTCTCATTATCTCCTATGCAACAAATAAAAGTGCAAAACCCTAGGTATATTCGAGCAGATGCCATTGTGTTATTTGAAAAAGAGGAACTTATTATCAACTATTATGGACATGCTTTCCCACAAATAACTATAGACAAAGAATACTTACATGGATTACCGGTGCTAATTGACTCCTCAGCTATGGCATATGTGAAACAGAAATCAAATGAAGTAACTAATTTAGCTAGTCAACTAAAGTGGCGTAAATCAACTTTACAACGAATCATTTACGAAGTGGTACATAGGCAGCACAGATACTTTACACTTGGCTCTCAATTCTTAATTCCGTTGACGATGACTGATCTAGCGGAGGTACTTAACTTACATGAATCAACAGTGAGTCGGGCTGTACGCGACAAATATTTAGAGACTAAATCTGGAGTTGTATCGTTAAAGTCCTTTTTCTCACAACCCTCGACTGACGATATTTCGGCCACTCATGTGAAAGCTCGTATCCAATTTTTTATCCAACAAGAAAATAAAAGCAATCCTTTATCTGACCTGAAAATTGTGGACATGCTTAAACAAGAACGAATTCATTTGTCTAGACGCGTTATTGCAAAATATCGAGATCAACTAGGAATATTAAGTTCTACAAAACGAAAGAGGTTTGAAAGGAAGGAGATTTAATGAAAGTTCAGTTATATTCTCGAAACAACTGCCCTTTATGCGACGATGCGCGGTTAATGCTGCAACTTGTGAAGGAAGATGTATATCTGGATATTGAAGAGATTAATATTGAGGAAGACGATGAAATACACGAGAAATATTTTCTTCGTATACCCGTGATTGAGAGTGAAGGAAAAATAATTCAAGAAGGTCGAATTGATTACGCTACTTTATTAGAGGCGTTTACTTCTTAATCATCATTTAAAGTGAATTGATAAATTACCTTAATGGGTTAGTGATAGCACTATTAGGAAAATTAAAATAACAAATTTCATATAGACAAAAGAAAACCGGGCAAACTTTTCCTGTTTTTTTAAAACATAGAAAGTATAGAGAATTGATGTGCCAAGAACCCAGTGTTAATGGTGTTTTTAGTATATAGAGACTAACATGCTATAACATAATTTCCTTGATGTAACTCTCGTTAATTCTTAATATAAAGTCGTGATTTCTTCACAGTCGAAGTAATTTTATTCAGTGATATATTCTTGTTTAATATAGGTGTGAGTACATTCATTTTTACAAGATAGAACTATTTTTTATTTTTATTTTTAAAACTATATTGTTATCACTGTTGATTGAAAGGAGAATGATTGTAGTGGAAGGTGGCGACTCCGGCGGGAAAAGCGAGGCCAGTTGAGACCCCGCAGTCGCTTGCG
>NZ_ALJG01000084.1 GCF_000286315.1 Paenisporosarcina sp. TG20
AAGAACGCCACAACGGTGGCAACGCCTTCGTGACCAACACCCTGTTGGCCTGAGGAGGCTCACGGATCGCCCGCGGAAAGCGTCCGCCTGTAACGGAAATCACACCGGAAACCAATGTCGATATTATATGGAATGTCCTTCTAGACTGATACTTAAATCATTTTACTTAAAGGATGGGGTGTACTTTGCCCGGTTTTTCTTAGATTTTTTATTAAAAATGTAATGCACAGATATGCTCTTTAAAACAACCTATAAGCCCCTAGTCTATAAAGGAAAAATATGTTAGGTAGGTCGTTAGATTAGAAATAAGAAGTGACTAAAATGATTAGCCTCTAGAGTGTTAAAGGTCTATATTCTTGGTAGAACTGAGGATCTTATTACATTATAATAGTAGACATGCATAGAACGGATTAGTGGTTAGAATGAAATACAAATAAAGCATAAGGTGGAGTTGCAATGATATTACAATTTAAAGTACAGATTAAGTATACGAAACCGACAGTATTGCGACGACTACAAGTGGAAGACCAGACGACATTTAATGATTTTCATAAAGTACTGCAGATAGCGTTTGATTGGGAAGACTCCCATTTGCATGGATACCAGATGAAGAAGGTAGAAGGAAGATCTGTAAACGATGTTTCAATTGGCCTTGATGACGGGGAGGAATTCGGTCTATTGCAATTTTCGCAGTTCGATGAGCTGGAGGAGAAACTAGCAGATTGGTTTTTGATGGAAAGAGATAAAGGGATCTATACATATGATTTCGGGGATAACTGGGAGCATGAGATTGTGTTGGAAAAAATCTTGCAACCAAAGGAAAACGTGTTCTATCCTCATTGCCTCAAGGCAGTAGAAATTGCTCCCGAAGAAGACAGCCGTGGAATGGAAGAATGGCGTGAGCCTGTAGAAATGAATGAGTTAACAAGCCAAGTGAATGAAAAGCTTAAACCATTGACAAAATTACCTAAAAGCCAGTTAGAGGATTCAAACGTCTGGAAACAGTTGATAGAAAAGATGAAGGAACTAAATGCGGCAACTCCATGGAGCTGGATCTATGATGACCAGGTGTTCATTGTGGAGGATCCAATAACTAAAGAGAAATTGTTTGTCTCAGTACTGGGTGGTGCCGGACAGGAATTTGGCCTAGCGGTTTATATAGGACAAGAAGGTTATCGCTCTCTCAAGAATATAATGGAAAACAAGATGTCTACAGACGAACTAGTGCTAGTGCAACGTAGTATATTGGCGTCGTTTGTAGATCGTGGAGAACTTGAATCGGATGATTACTCGTTATTAAAGAAACTCGGTATGAGTTTTAGAGGGAAGAAGCAATGGCCACAATTCCGCAGTTTCAAACCAGGCGATTATCCATGGTCTATTGACGAAGAGGAAGTCCGACTATTGGTCGTGGCAATTGAACAAACACTTGTCATGTTACGAAAAGTAAAAGCAGGATTAATGGTGCCTGTTTTTCTTGAGGATGAAGAATTTTTTGCAAGGGTTTTATTGAATGATGGTACTTGGGGAGACGACTCTATATCTGTTCGAGAAATCGAAGTCAATTCGAGGCAAACTGAATTGGAGTTATACATTTCTGAAATCGAACTTAAGAGAGTGAAAAACCTTCCTGCTAACAATATGCTAGTAGAATTTGACGTTTTTCATATGATGTTACCGGTCCAACCCGTACCGGATGCACGTCCATACTTCCCATTGATGGTGGTAGCAATGGATGCCCAAGAAGGGTTAGCTATCCATCAGAATATGTATGAAGGAAAAAACCGAGCTGAAATTATACAACTTGGGTTCATTGAAATGATGATGGTACTGGGTAATATCCCGAGTGAAGTCTGGGTGAAAGAAGAGACATATAAGCTTCTTCAGCCATTGCTAAAGAAAATAAAAGTCAACGTGGTTCAAGTTGAAGAGCTTCAGCAGGTGGACCAACTTAAAGCATTCCTTATCGAAATGAACCGCTGAAATGGTAAATCATAAATACAGGTGAAGAAAAACTATCGTTTTCTCCACCTGTTTTATTTTAGGGAATTATTAGTCAGACCCCGTTAAGTTTTAAAATATTTATTTCAAAAAAAACTTTCCGGCTAGTTGTAAAATTAAATGC
>NZ_ALJG01000085.1 GCF_000286315.1 Paenisporosarcina sp. TG20
TCGATCGAGGACTTAACCAAACAGAAAAGCGGAGTGAGGCGTTTTAGGCCGACTGCCACTTTGGAGCAACGCAGGAAGAAATCTTGATTTCGCCCGGAGTTGTGAAAAGGGGTTGCGGACTGCCGAACGAGCTAGACATGAACTGAATGGTTTTCAATGACCCGTTTATCCAGTTTTGAGTGAACAAACACTCAAAAAAGGTCTAGTGATAATGGCAAAGAGGTCACACCCGTTCCCATCCCGAACACGGAAGTTAAGCTCTTTAGCGCCGATGGTAGTTGGGGGATCTCCCCCTGTGAGAGTAGGACGTCGCTAGGCTTTTTAATTTTTTTCCGAAGTAGCTCAGTGGTAGAGCACCGCACTGTTAATGCGATGGTCGTAGGTTCGAGTCCTACCTTCGGAGCCACTTTCTTGCTTCCATAGCTCAGCAGGTAGAGTGCTTCCATGGTAAGGAAGAGGTCACCGGTTCGAATCCGGTTGGAAGCTTTTTTCCAAAAAACCGCACTTGAATTATACATATGTGGCCCCTTGGTCAAGCGGTTAAGACACCGCCCTTTCACGGCGGTAACACGGGTTCGAATCCCGTAGGGGTCACCATTTTCTTTTTACATCACTTTATATCAGTAGGATGTAAAAAGAGTCAAAAGCAAGTAGTGCTAGGAAACGATTTAGAGGTACTTCTACTAAATTAATTCACCACGTCCTGTGCAAGCGACAATGCAATACGACGCTTTTCATTTTTTTAACGGAGGATTAGCTCAGCTGGGAGAGCATCTGCCTTACAAGCAGAGGGTCGGCGGTTCGAGCCCGTCATCCTCCACCATAGTATTTTACCCTTGGAGGGGTAGTGAAGTGGCTAAACACGACGGACTGTAAATCCGTTCCTTCGGGTTCGGCGGTTCGAATCCGCCCCCCTCCACCATTTCTTTGATTTCAGCTTGTTGGGGTATAGCCAAGCGGTAAGGCAACGGATTTTGATTCCGTCACGCCCTGGTTCGAATCCAGGTTCCCCAACCATATTTTTTTTTGAGTTTGCGAGCCATTAGCTCAGTTGGTAGAGCATCTGACTTTTAATCAGAGGGTCGTAGGTTCGAATCCTACATGGCTCATAATCTAATACATAGACTTTTAAGGTCATAGGTCGCTAGACTTTAAAGAAGTTTCTATAACTAACTAATATATAAAGACGAATGGAATTTTCAATATTCCATTCGTCTTTTTGTTTAACCAAAATAATGGGAAGACAACAGATGAATGAATTCTTTTTCCAAATCATCTTGTTTTTTTACTAAAACATATGTCGTCACTTTCGGTAATTCAAACAAATTGAAAGGGACATTCATTAATCTACCTTCGAGTAGTTCGCGTCTTACAATCGAATGAGGAAGAAACGAGATGCCGAGCCCATCTTGAATAAAACGTTTGGTGATATGAGCTTGTGACACTTTCATGGTTCGAACTCCTGGGAGGTGTTTCCTTAGCTGAAAAAGGACATCATCCCAAAAAACAGGGTGATGATGGGTTAATAACGTATATGTACTAAATGTTTCCATCACATCAAATGGTGGACCGCTTTCATCGTCATAAATGTCAACTGGTGCAATGAATAAAATAGGCTCTTCAAAAATTGGGATAGATTGAAGATTTTTTGAATGCGCATCTAATGCGGATATTCCAAGATGAACCTCACCAGAATCTACGAGTGATTCGATTATATTGGATTCCTCTAGACGTATTCTGACAACTCCCACAGCTAAAGCAGTGGGGTTCTAGGGTACCGTGGATACATAGTATCTGGCACACTTCTCAATGGTACCCTTATCTTTCCTTGCGGAAAGAGTTTCTACCAAAGCACTGGTATGCTTTCTCCTAAAACATTAACGGACGTATTGCGTATAGCAAGGCACTTCTCTCAACAAGCCCACATAGACTCTTGATATGCTTATCGTTCCGACTTCTCTTGGGCGTTATCACGACCAATCAGGTTTGTGTTTAAGTGACAAACCAACACAACGTTTTACTTGTCGATTGTTTTATTCTTTCTATTTCACGATTATGCAGATCTAAAAAATTATTCCATTGTGCATTGCATAAATTTACATCAACAGAATTAAGAGTTTCATTTGTATACCCTATCAAAAATGCACTATA
>NZ_ALJG01000086.1 GCF_000286315.1 Paenisporosarcina sp. TG20
GGAGTCGCCGCCTTTCACTTCAATCATTCACCTAGTTAGAATAACCGTAATTGCAATATAGTTTTAAAATAAATATAAAAAAATCGGCCTATCTTGTAAATGAAAGTACCCACATCTATATTTAGATAGGTTACTGAATATATCAATGAACAAACTTCACTTCCTCTGAAATTCAAAAAGTTTCTTGTGTGCTTTTAAAAAAGGAAATCACGCCTTTACATTTATATGTATAGCGTAAGTTCCACCGTGAAAATCCTGTTTTAGCATGTTAGTTTCCATATACTAAAAACACCATGAATACAGGGTTCTTGTCACTTTATAGTCATATACTTTCTTATCTTGTAAGGAAAACCTGGCAAATTCGCCCGGTCCTTTAAGAAAGTCACAGTATCAACTTTGGCTTCAGGTATGATTTCCGTTGCAGGCGGACGGTCCGTGAGCTGGTTTGCTTCCGACGAGCCCCTTCAACCAATGAGCATATCGTACAAGTTTATACTTTTCATCTAAATAAGTTAGATTTACCTATAATTAGATGAACAAAATTCACCCATAAGAAAAACCGGGCAAAGTACGCCCGGTTCTTTAAAAAAGTACAAACCTACTACAATATAACTTGAAGATTAAATGTACGTATGCACCCAACATTTAGAAAGGACGATTTAAAAATAGATGGAGAAAAACGAATCGTTTTTCTCCATCTATTTTATTTTAAGGACTAATTAGTCGGCCCTTTTTTAGGGGTAATTATTGATACTGCGGGTGGAGCACTAAAGATATCAGTGACTAGTTTTTGAACTTCGTGAATATTTACTTCATCTATCGACTGTAACACTTCATCATATGATTTATGTTCTTTGAAAATTAATTCGTTTTTACCATTGCGATTCATGCGTGCATTTGTGCTTTCTAAACCTAACATTAAATTACCTTTTAATTGCTCTTTAGCATCGTTTACTTCTGAATCTGTCACACCATCGTCCTTCACTTTTTGGATAGTTTGATAAATGGTTTCTTGTAGTTCTTGTAATTGCTTACTAGATGTCCCACCATAAATTGCAAGTGAACCAAAATCTTTAAAAGATGATTGATATGAATAAATTGAATAAGCTAATGCCTTTTCTTCACGTACTTCTTGAAATAATCGAGAAGACATGTTTCCACCTACGATGTTATTTAATACTACTAAATTATAAATACGCTTATCTTTAACGCTTAATCCTTCATATCCGAGGCAAATGTGACCTTGTTCAGTTTCCCTTGATTTAAGTGACTTACCCGGTTGGAAAACTGGAATGTCACATGAAATACGTTTAGCGAGTGTAGAACCTGAATTGAATGTCCCAAATAGCGAATCAACGTAGTCAATAAAGCCATCTGGAATATTCCCCGCAACTGAAATCACAATGTGTTCAGGTCTATAATGTTCATGCATAAATTGTTGGATTGACTCTTTATTGAACGTTTCAAGTGATGCTTTTGTCCCTAAAATTGAGGAACCAATTGGTTGATTAGGATACATCACATTCCATAATTGTTCATGTACATCGTCGTCTGGTGTATCTTCAACCATTAAAATTTCTTCTAATACAACTTGGCGTTCTTTATCAAGTTCTTCTTCATCAAATTTAGAATTGAAAAACATATCAGCTAAAACAGATAATGCATGTTTTGCATGATGATCTAACACTTTTGCATAATAGCATGTATGTTCTTTTGACGTAAATGCATTTACATAGCCACCAATACGATCAAATTCCTCAGCAATTTGGCGTGCTGTTCTAGATGGTGTTCCTTTAAAAAGCATATGTTCTATGAAATGAGTTAAGCCATTCTCTTCTGGTATTTCATGTCTTGATCCGACATTAACCCATACACCTACTGCGACTGATCTCACGTGAGGAATATTTTCATAGACTATTCGCACACCATTTTGACTTGTACATCTTTGCAACATAATGGTAACCCCCTAATTCAATAAAAAACGCATTCTAGCTCGACTCCAATACTGAAGTATGAACATATTTACTTTTCTGTCTTCATCAGTTGAATACCACTAAATGAAGGACATTTTGGTATTAATTTCTGAATAAGCACAAAGGTACATGACTCTTTAAGTAAAGAGGGTCATGTTTTAAGAGGTTGTTCAAAAAGT
>NZ_ALJG01000087.1 GCF_000286315.1 Paenisporosarcina sp. TG20
CATTTTAAATGGGCGGAATTCCGGGAAACCAAAGCGGGCGTGAAGCTGCATCTGCGCTTGGTCTTCGATGAAAACGGCACGCATTATCCGGATAAAGAAGTCATCACGAATGCGAAAGAACACGACCGCAATCAACTGGAAGTGCTGGTTGATGACAAAGAAGCCATGTACGTTTTCGACCGCGGATATGTGGATTACAAACGATTCGACCTCTTTACAGACGATGGAATCTTTTTCGTTTGCCGGCTGAAGAAGAATTCCGTCCTTCATCCCGTCTATTCGTTTTCTCTTCCAGAAGGAAGCGATGCCCTGTCAGATACCATGGCTTTTATTGGATCCAGCACCAACTGTACGGAAAATGTCTTCCGAATTATCGTCATACCAGACGGCAAGGGAGGCGAACTGCGTCTAATCACAAACCGATTCGACCTTACAGCGGAGGAAATCAGTGAAATCTATCGCTCCCGCTGGGCAATTGAATTGTTCTTCAAATGGATCAAGCAACACGTGAAAATCAAGCATTTCTACGGTCAAAGTGAAAACGCCGTGAAAAACCAAATTTACTTGGCGTTGATTGCCTATTGCTTGAACGTGTTGATTCAGATGGAAACGAACAGTAAAAATTCAATCTTACGAATTTCGCGCATTTTGGTCGCAAATCTCTGGAAGAATTCCCGATATTGGCTTCGTAAAATCAGAAACAAAAAAGTTCCGTAGGAATCCTTTCTGTAACTGTCGCCCTCGTCTAACTGTATAAATTTGCCAAATGGACAGTACTACCTTTATTCGGGTGCTTCCCTTTTTGGCGAAAATATTGAAAATAGTGTGACTGAATATTCCGTCAAATTTTATGCAACACTAGTGATTTGAAACGAAAGAAGGAATGAAATTGAAAGTAATATTTATTGGAGATATCGTAGGATCAATGGGACGAGATACCTTGCAAGACTATTTGCCAAGATTGAAAAGGAAATACCAACCAGATGTCATTATTGCTAATGGAGAAAATGCTGCATCCGGGCGTGGAATTACAAAAAAAATATATCAAGACTTACTTTTTATGGGTGTTGATGTTGTAACAATGGGAAACCACACTTGGGATCAGAAAGAAATTTTCGATTTTATAGACGACACTGATTATTTAATTCGACCAGCAAACTTTTCAGATGATGCACCAGGTAAAGGAATGACCACGATTACAAAAAATGGTCATACATTATCAATTATTAATTTACATGGTCGGACTTTTTTACCTCCACATGATGATCCATTTAAAAAAGCAAGTGAACTTGTCAAAGAAGCGCAACAACTATCTCCGCTTATTTTTGTTGATTTCCATGCAGAAGCAACTAGCGAAAAGATTGCAATGGGATGGCACTTAGATGGAGAAGTATCAACAGTTGTAGGCACGCATACACATGTCCAAACTGCAGATGCTCGCATTTTCCCAAATGGTACAGCCTACATCACTGATGTGGGGATGACAGGTCCATACGACGGTGTACTAGGTATGAAAAAAGAAGAAGTATTGTATCGATTTAAAACAAATATGCCAGCACGCTTTGAAGTGCCAAAATCGGGTCGGTCTGTACTTAGCGCATTTTTTGTGGATCTAGACAACCAAACAGGAAAAGCCGTTTCATTTGAGCGTATTTATATTAATGAAGATTACCCTTTTAGAGGTTAACTTATTCTATCTCTCTATGAACTTGCATAAAGTGATTTATGGACAGATTAATCGTCCAACGGTCAGCAAGGACAAGGAGGAATTGTAGTGGAAACATTAAAAGTATCTTCAAAATCTAACCCGAATTCAGTAGCAGGTGCATTAGTTGCAGTCATCCGGGAAAAAGGGTATGCGGAAATGCAAGCAGTTGGAGCAGGAGCACTGAATCAAGCGGTAAAAGCAGTTGCAATTGCACGTGGCTTTGTAGCACCGAGTGGTACCGATTTAATTTGTTCGCCGGCATTTACAGATATCGTAATCGGCGGTGAAGACAGAACAGCAATTAAACTGTTAGTTGAAAAACGAACAAGAGGACAGTAAAGTAAATCCAATCAGCAAACAGATTGGTTTTTCAAAACATAAGCAAGATTGCTTGTGTTTTCATCCTTACTATCCTAAGACTAGATAAATAAAGAGCTGCCGAAGATACAATTTCGGCAGCTCTTTTCTTGCTTTTAAAATAATATAATTTTAACTAATGACAATGAGAAAAACCGGGCAAAGTGCGCC
>NZ_ALJG01000088.1 GCF_000286315.1 Paenisporosarcina sp. TG20
CCATGCCGGCGGAACGCGTCCGCCTGGAACGTAGATCAACGGGTTCCATATAAAAAGCGAGTAAGTGAACAATATGTCATTCACTTACTCGCTATGAAATCTTTTTGAGGACTTTTTCAGTGCCCTCCAAAGTATGTCCGGTCCTTTTAAGAAATTATGATGATTTGAGTTTTAGTAGAAAGTGTTTTTCAACTGTATCTACTTCGGTTTCCGGATCGCTTTGGACTGCAAACTTACTACACCATAACCTCAAGATTAATATAACCTTCTATACATCTCTTGATTTCCGTTACAATGCACTTTCATGTCGCGGGCGGTCCGTAAGCCATGGTGGTTTGTTATGAAAAAAATCCAGCAACTGATTTAGCTGCTGGATTTCTAATTGATTATGTTACTAAGCTACTTCTACGCATGGATTTCAGCTTTATCCCAACTTCTTCGCTCTTCACTGTTTGGATCATGTGCTAAGCTGTTTTCATTGTTAAACAACAAGACAGAACGATTTTCCAAATCATATGCTGGCCATTCCGGAAGATCAGGTGTATTTGGATTTCCATTGTGGGCAAAGTTAATCCAAGCCTGGTGCATGTTGCGGGCTAAATTCCTTTTCTCTGAAGTATCCTCACCTGTAAACTTTTCCATTCCTGGTTTTTCATTAGTATTCCAAAAAAATGGAATTTCCAAAGCATGACATGATTTTAGTTTGCCTTCAAAAACCGTACTTTCCCAATCAAATCGATACATCCAGACAGGTGCTTTTTGTTTGACTTGATGTTCCGCCAATCTGATTGCAGGTAATCTAAATACCTTCATGGTCAGTAATTCATCATACATAGTTTGAGTTAATTTCTCGCCTTTGGGGAATTTTTGTGAAATTCCTTCCCAGCTTGATCCAAATGTTTGTTCAAATATAGAGGTGATTTCTTTTTCATCCCCTTTTTCCCAACGTGGATCAAAATACGAAAAGAGTCGATACTCGTCTTTATTCGTTCCAATTAAGATTGAGATGTCATTAGCTCCTCCTTCTGCCAATACCTGTTCGGGATGCTGCAGTAAAGTAACACCATCAATAACTGGTACTAGACTCATATAAGGCAAAGATGCTGCTTTTTTAATAAGTTGTTCAGCAGGGATTTCTTTTAACTTGTTCAGGTTTCCTGGTTCTATATCTAGAAGTTCTAAAAACCGGTTTGTAACTTTTTCAGCTTTGCTAGTACTGTGGACATTTGCTGCTGCACCACTTTGCAAAATCGCTTGATGGAAAAGACCTTTTGCTGATGGAGATGCCAGTAGTACGCCGATGCTCATCGCACCCGCTGATTCTCCGAATACAGTAACACGGTTAGGATCTCCACCAAAATTTGCAATGTTGTCTTTGACCCATTGCAGAGTTGCAACCTGATCCAAGATGCCACAGTTTCCAGAACCTACAAACTCATCTCCACCAGCATCACCCACGTGTAGAAATCCAAAGACTCCTAGTCGGTAATTAAACGTTACTACGACAACATCCCCTTCACTTGCAAAAGAAGTCCCATCATACATAGAACTGGAACCTGACCCAGCCGCGAAAGCACCACCGTGAACCCAGACCATAACTGGTCGGAGCTTATTGTCCGCACCAGGTGTCCAGATATTCAAATACAAACAATCCTCATTCGTTTCTTCCAATTCACTTCCTAAAAATTTCATAACTTCACTTGGTGTTTGTAGAGCAACTGGACTAAACTTGGTTGCATCTCGTACATCCCCCCAAGCAAACGGTGTCTTGGGTGCTCGAAAACGAAGCGAACCAACCGGTGGCTTTGCATACGGAATCCCTTTCCATACACATATTTCCCCATTCTGTTCTCCCATTACTTTCCCGTAAGCGGTTTCAACAATCAAAGCAGACATATTTATTTCCCCTTTTCTAATCTGTTTTCATGATGAGCAGATATTCATTAGATGTCTATATACTTTTCCACATACTGTTATCTATTTCCTTTAAAATGACTAGTAACTATGGTTAACTAAAATTTATTCCTGCTTATATTGATTATTCCCGTTTGCCATATTTCTACTAATTGAGTAAATTTCATAACTCCTCACTTCGATAATAAACATGAACACTTAATTGTTATCCGTTAATTTTAGACAGGTATCGTTTGATTGTAGCGCAAGGTGGCGACTCCAGTGGAACAGTACGAGCTAAAAGCCCCGCAGGAAAGATGCTGGCCAAAAGCCAGTATCTTCGCGACGAGTAACCGCAGGAGCACAATGGAAC
>NZ_ALJG01000089.1 GCF_000286315.1 Paenisporosarcina sp. TG20
CCGCCTTGCGCTACAATCAAATGATACTGTCTAGAATTAACGGAAACCAATTAAATATTCGTGTTTATTATCTAATTGAAGAGTAATGAAATTGACTCAAATACAAATATAATCTATAGGATTCTAGATATTATTTATGAAATTGTAGGTCTATATCCTCTATTTATTGAAACACCCAATCGCTTTTGTTATACGGTAATCATAATTTGAGTACCTAATGAGTTCACATCAATTGGTCAAAGTAATAGTAGGCCCTACAAGGGGATCAGCTAAATGGTAGGAATAACCCATCTGAGCGGCTCACTCAAGGATGGGTTATTTTTATGGTTAAATGAAAGTATTTATAGGTAATTCTGCGGAATGGATGCGTCGTTCGCTGCCCTTCAACCCTAACATTCAGATAAGTCCTGTTTTGGTTAATGAATATGAATAGACTTCTTTGTCCCAATGAACAGTGGCCAAAGATACAATTTCGGCCGCCATCGGTTTTTCTACTTTGATTTGGATTATCGTTTATGTACCTGTATAGGTCATTCTATTAACAGTGAAGTATTGCTTAAATCATATAAAGATCTGTAAGTTGTTTTGGTAACTCTCTTCGTTTTTGGCTACAGCATAAAAACCTCATAATCAACAAAGCCTTTTTTCTGATTGCACGAATAGCAGGCACAGACACAGTTGTCCGGAGTTGACAGGCCATTTTTCACCTTAGGCGTTTTATGGTCAATTGTGTCACCGTAGTTTCCACAATAATGACAAATATAATCATCTCGCTCCAACACCATTTTCTTGAGGAAACTTTTAGAATAAAACAACTGGATGACATTTTTGTGTATTATTCCTGCTGCGCCTTGCTGGACTAAATTTCCAGCTTTTTCCCGATTAACATAACTCGTTATTGTTTTACTCATTTTGATTTTAACCCGAACCTTGATAAATTCATTTTCTAATAAAATGAGATCATATGATAACTTTTATTCATTGGTCAGAATAACGTCTATTCTCCTGTTTTTGCACGATATACAATAGGACCGACCTGACACTCCCACCGCTAAAGCAGTGGGGTTCTGTTCGAAATGGCTTCTTTCAATCGGACACCACGCCAACCCGCAGGTTGCTGGAATAGGAATTGAACACTGACCATCACAATAAGAACGTTCGCAGCGAAAGCAACCTCTGTTGCCACCAGGACTGCATCTCAAACCTTTCGGTCTCGGGTGTGTCAACCCGCAAAAACAAACATCTATTTTTCAGACAGCGAAAGCTGTCTTTTTGCTCTTCAGCCGAATACCGCTCCCAACAACTCTTTTCCTTAATCGTTGACCTGTTTTCAGTGTGCCATGAAACGAACACACGTTCCACCAAGAGACAGGAAGAATAGCATAAAAAAATGCTTGAAGTGCCAAAAACCTTTGGTTTTCTGAAGCACTCCGCATTTTTCTTCGCTTTCCTCCCATCGCTAAAGCAGTGGGCTTCCAGCTCAGGCAAGTCTGTGAATTTTTAGAGGATTGGCTTCCACCTTTGCGAGAATAAGCATGTATTGACTTTGACTCTTTGCAGATTTTACACACTTTGTATAAAATACAGAACTCTCCCAGAGTCATTTGCATTCATCCTCCAATGCTAAGTAGTTAAAAAGTCCAAAACACCAAGTCATAAATAAAAGATCCAAATTCGATAAATCTATTTTTAAAAACCTAATAGTCGGAAATGTTTTCATCACAGATTCACCATAATTATACTGGTGACAGTGTCAACCTTCGCTGACCAGATCCACTTCTATATCATTCTCTTCTAGCCATTGAATAAGCCATTTCTTAGCGCATTCATTTTCATATCTATACCAGCTTTCTTGCAGATTCATTATATGTACTTTATCTTTAAAGTTCCTGAATGGTTTTCTCCCATTGAGTGTATTGAGCAACTGATCCCTTACAACATGGAGTTGTTCTTTGGTGAACATGACCATGACTTCAAATGCATCTGAAGAAGAAATTTGAGGAATCTGAATAAGATTTTCTGCAGTTTCCTCATCATCCCAGTCAATCTTTGGTTCTCCTGTTATAGTTTCTGATGCGTCGAGAAAAATTTCACCTGTTTGACGATCTAAGACATATTCCATCTCAACATCTCGAGTTAGAAATGCCTCGATTAACTCTTCGTTTAAATTCATATTAGTCACCTCGTATCTTTCGCCTCATGATATTTAACATAACCTGAATATCTAAAGATTTTTGAAAATATTTTATGCCACTCTATTATATTATTTGTATTGGCTAAGGTAAAGTTACGTATTTTAAGTATTTTTATCAAGCGTGTTGATTAT
>NZ_ALJG01000090.1 GCF_000286315.1 Paenisporosarcina sp. TG20
GTTGCAACCTAGGCTCGGTCGCTCCCGGAGTCGCCGCCTTTCACTTCAATCATTTGTAAATATAATTTCTTTCATCTATGGCCTTATGAAGGAATCAGAGTAAGCAATACGAACGAAATGTCGCCTTTTTTTATTTAAACACACTTACAAATTTAAAAAACGTAAGTTCTTCAGTGCCCTCGTCTCACCTGGACTCGCTTTTTCCGTTGGTTTCGCTGCCTGTAACGCCAATCATTCACCTGGTTATGATAACAATATGTATTAAAAATAAATATAACAAATCTTCCTATCTTGAAGAATAAAACTACCTACTCCTATATTTAAATAGGATTTTCATGAGCAATCCAGAGGTTACTATAGAATAGAATATATCAATGAACAAATTTCACTTCCCCTGAAATCCAAGTGGAAACTTGTGTGGTTAAAAAGGAAATCCTGTTTTAGCATGTAAGTCTACATATACTAAAAACACCATGAACACGCGGTTCTTGGCTCTTTATAGTTATATACTTCTTAGCTTATCAAAAAAGCGTTTTCGCATGTATAGTTTACCATACAGATACGAAAACGCCTCCTATTTTGAATTAATATGAATACCCTGGTTTAACTACTTGTTGTGATTTTTCAACAACTTTTACTGGATCTTTAGTAGCTACTATTTGACGTTCTTTTTCTTGCATTACGTCTTCCTCAATCCCAAATATTTGTTGGAACAGTTGTAACTGTTCTTTAGAATTTGGTGATGCGGCTAGTTCTTTTGCTTGTAGGATAGGCTCTTTTAATAATTGATTAATAATAGATTTTGTATGCTTATTCAGTATTTTACGTTCACGATCAGTTAAGTCTGGCATTTTATTTTCAATGCTAACCATGGTATCTTCTTGAATTTGTAATGCTTTTTGACGAAGTGCAGAAATTACAGGCACAACACCTAATGTGCTAAGCCATTCTTTAAATTGAACGTTTTCTTGCTCAATCATCAAGGAAATTTCATTTGCAGCAAATTGTCGTTCTGCTAAATTCGCATCAACAATGCCTTGTAAGTCATCAATATCATATAAGAACATATTCGGAAGATCGCCAATACGTGGATCTAAATCACGTGGTACGGCGATATCAACCATAAATAAAGGCTTCCCTTTACGTAGGCGTTCAACATATCGCATTAACTCAAAATCAAGAACGAAATCATTCGAACCAGTTGAACTAATGATAATATCAGCTTCTAGTAAAGTGCATTGAAGTTCATTCATCGATTTAGCTTGTCCAGCAAATTGACCAGCAAGTAATTGTGCTTTTTCTAATGTGCGGTTAATGACTGTGATTTTGCCTGCTCCATTTCCATGGAGATTTTTAGCCGCTAACTCACCCATTTTTCCAGCACCGATAATGACTACATGTTTTTGTTTCAGTGAACCGAAAATTTTCTTCCCAAGTTCAACTGCAGCATAGGAAACCGAAACCGCATTCTCACCTATAGCTGTTTCAGCATGTGCTTTTTTGGCAAATGTTACAGATTGCTTAAACAATTGGTTAAATACAGTTCCAGTTGTACCGCGTTCTTGAGCTGATAAGAAACTTTTGCGTACTTGTCCAAGTATTTGAGTTTCACCAAGAACCATTGAATCAATTCCCGCAGTAACACGGAATAAATGCTCAGTAGCTCCATCACTCTCGTATATAAATAAATAAGAGGAAAAAGACTCCATTGGTAAGTTAAACCAATCAGCAAGGAATTGTTTAATATAATAACGTCCCGTATGTAACTGATCTACAATGGCGTAGACTTCAGTACGGTTACATGTTGAGACAATGACATTTTCCAATATACTTTTCTGCTCTTGCAGTGCTTGCATCGCCTGCGGTAAGTCGGACTCTACAAAGGATAGTCGTTCGCGAATCTCTACCGGAGCTGTACGATAATTGACACCCACTACGATGGTATGCATGGTTTCATAACACCTCTCACGTTCTATTTCATGTCTTTAATTATAGCATATATGTTGATAATACAAGGATTCAAATGTGAACAAGCTATGAAATCAAGACTAGATGTTTACTACATTATAATTAATACAATGTAAGTGTATCAAAATGATTAGATGCATACAATCGTTTTGCATATATGTCGAATTGTCAGTTAATAGAGCGCATAATATCACACTTAGTATTTATACACCTTTCATGCTTGTTTTATTCCAGTTCATCTCAAATTAATTGATAATTTTTTTAGCAAAAGAAATAAACACAAAAAGTGTTGATTTCCTTTACAGGTGGACGCTTTCGGCGGGCGGTCCGTGAGCCTCCTCAGACCAACAGGGTGTTGGCCCGCG
>NZ_ALJG01000091.1 GCF_000286315.1 Paenisporosarcina sp. TG20
TGTGGATAATCAACACGCTTGGGCTGGTATATCAAAGGTTCGTATTTCCTCCTTCTTTTTTGGGACTTCGATTGGGATTATCCCTGGAACATTTGCCTACAACTTTCTTGGGAGTAGCTTTATTAGTGGAAATCCCAAAATTATAATTGCTGCGGTATTCGTGTTTGTAGTATTGACAATCATTCCAATTTTAGTGCGTAATCGTTGGAGTAAAAAATCGGATATGGACATAATTAGAGAAAAGTAATTGAGGTATAGAAAAGGGGGATTCAAAATGAAACAATATGATTTAATTGTTATCGGTGGTGGAGCAGGTGGTTTAACGGTTGCTGCAGGTACTGGGGTTATTTTATCGGTCAGTTACCTAATTATAATCAGTTTGTTGAAAAAGATTCCCCAGATATTAACGAAGCTTTGGAGAAGATATCAACGGGTTGGAAGCTCCCTTGGGTAAAGCGCAGTTTGTATTTGTATATAATCAGGATAAAGTGAAAAATCCGCCAAAATCTATGGAAGAGCTTAATTGATTTAAATAAAATGATAAAAGAAGATCAGCAGCGAGTATCTGAAGTAGACTTAGGTTCTGCTACTTTTCTAACTGATGTATTAACTAATCACCGTCTTCCTGAAATCCCAGCAGCCTATGTAAATATGATTGAAAAAGGTTGGATGGAACATGTGGCAAAAAATTAAACCATATTATTGGTCCTACCAATAATAACGGTGATTGTCCTCCTGAGGACTTTTTGACGATTTATTACACAATTTTGGTTATTTTCCAACAACTAGGCAATAGGAGTTTCAGCTTAATGCGTATCTAGCACTGTTTTATTCAAACCATTCCGCATCTAGTCTGTGCATACTTAATGGTCCTTTTATTTATGCAAAGTAAATGGATTTCAAGAATTCTTCCCTCTTTAGGGTTAATAGAAGACATGGTAGATTTCCCTATATTGATTAACGATCCTTTTGGGTGGGAATCATCTTTACGTATGCATGGAAGGAATCCCCGTTTATAACCCTTAGCTGAATTACTGTATTTTATTGTTATATCACTTTAATTCCCGAAAAACGCTTGAAAGTAGTTGATTTCTCTTTAGCTTAGAGGAGGACCTCTTCATTATGGTAATGGTATTCAATAAATCCACTGTTCAACTATTCTAAAGAATGAGGCGTTTTCTCAATTCTTAAATAAAATGTCTAAAGAATAAAGAAGGTACAAAGCTTATTAGTAATGATTCAAAGTCGACTTATAAGGTGCGAAAGTTGAGCAGTTATTTCTTTTTTTGGCCTTTAGAAGATGTGATGTTAGATTAAATTGTAGAATGGTCACAATACCTTCCAATATTTTCATTTTAACTTGCACCATACAGTATTTCAATAAATTCTGCCAATTCTTTATTTAACGTTACAAGGTCTTCTTGGTTAAGCTCATTTGTTGAATTTTCCCCAATAAATTGGCCAGCCGATTTTAATTTTATGACGCAGGATATTGGATTGATCTTCCTCCGTTATTTAAGAGTTAGAAAGCGTTTCAAAGGATTATTATTCAGGTAGTTTATTATTTAAATCGCTTATTTGTAAAATCGAAACTGGGTACTTCACAGTAGAAATGAACCGAAACATAGGGGAGAAGTTGAAACTTTATATTTAATAAATATTTACTTTCTTCAATTCATTAAACAATATATGGATTTATAAGAAAACGCCTATCCGTTTTTGATTAAAAAGTTTATAAATAACATCTTCCCACGAATACAGTTAGAGATACCTAGTTGTTGCGAGGGTGTTTCTTTAATCGTGGCTTTACAAAACTTGTAATACGTTCTTAATATCGTTACCGACATTTGAGCGTATTTCGGATTATAAATATAACTTTTACCATCACCTCTTAGAATCGCCCCCTTTTTAATACCCTAACTATACCAAAAAGAGGTAATAGAAAGATTTATATTGGTAGTAGTTTTTGGTTATATTTTTAATTATTAATTTATGTGGTTTTTGATGTTTTTAGAAAAGTTCTCTATATTAAAACCAAAAATGGTTGTTTATGATGATAATAATTATAAGTTTAACTTGACCGTGTACTATAGTACATGGATTACAATTATGAGGGAGGTGAATCATGTGAGTTACCGTATTAGTGAGTTTGCAGATAAATGTGGGGTAAATAAAGAAACCATTAGATATTACGAAAGGAAGAGTTTATTACAGGAACCATCCAGAACTGATGCAGGCTATCGAATTTATCCAGAAGAGACGGTTAAGCGTGTTGGGTTTATTAAACGAATGCAGGAGCTAGGCTTTTCTTTAAATGAAATTTATAAATTACTTGGTA
>NZ_ALJG01000092.1 GCF_000286315.1 Paenisporosarcina sp. TG20
ATTATTCATAATCAACACGCTTAGTATTTTTCTTTTGAAAATGGACATTGCCAAATATATTGTTTAGTAATTTTTAGAACTATATCTGATCACGGTTATTTAAAACAGGAGAATGATTGTAGTGAAAGGCGTCGACTCTAGTGAGACCCCTCATGATCTCACAATGGAACAAAGGCTAAGAACGCCTCAACGCGCGAAGCAACGCCTTCGTACCAACACCCTATTGGCCTGAAGAGGCTCACGGATCGCCCGCGGAAAGCGTCCGCCTGTTTCTGCATCGCTACGCTAGCTTCGAAACATGAAAGTGCGTTGTAACGGAAATCACTAGACTTTAAAGAAGGCTATCTTATAAAGGACCGGGCCGAATTTGCCCGTTTTTTCTTACAAGATAAGCGTACAATGTCAAATACTTTTTTCAAGTTTTTAAGTAACTCAAATACACCTACCGTAAATTCCTTTTTTTACAAGTAGCAATTAACCAAGTTTTTATGAAACAGGTACCTTTTTCTTGATTCAGAAATTGGCGTTCACTCGTTTTCTTAAGCTGCATTGATGCATTCTGGCATTGAGTTCAAAATTGAATTTAACGTACTGATTCGCATTTACAGAACGAGTGGGATAAGGCTTATCTGCGAGGTCTAGGCCTCATGAAAGTTTGATTCGATCTCCACTCGAACCAAAAGAAAGGCACCTGTTTATTTGTCCATTTTAATTAAGCTGCTATAGGAAAATTTAGTTTTTTAGAAATTTCCTTTTTATATTCAAAGTCTGGATTATTCCATTCAAACGGTTTTTGATTTTTTAGCATGGCAAAGGCAATTTTGATAAATTTGTTTCCCATTGCGATATTAATTTTACCTGCTTTTTTGCCTTTCTCTTTTAACCGGACTGCAAAAGGCTTCAGGGCATCATTGTGTCTGGCAAGGCAACGTCCGGCAGTATAGATAGCTCTACGCAGATTAGCGTTCCCTTGTTTGGATATGCGGCCAAAATAACCGCCGTTAGGCCCTGATTGTTTAATCACGGGATTGGTACCCTCCTTTTTAATGAGTTGGCCAGCATTCGTGTAATGAGAAAGATCCCCCATTTCACAATAAATCTCGGCAGCTGTCGGAAGGCCTATACCTGGAACTGTGAGAAGAAGGACCCCATCCGTCTCAATGAAGATGCGTTCTATCTCCTCCTCGTACTCATTTATGGTTTGGGTATGCCATTCATACGCTCTAAGCTTTTGTTTTAAGAAAAACAGCTCGCTTGAGAGCTGATCCAACGGCTTCGAGACACTTTCTTTGGCTGCGAGGAGAAGCTTGTCCATCGCGGTTTTCCGAATTTTCAGGTTATGTTTTTTGGACAATTTCCTCAATCCGATTTCTCCTAGTTCTAGAATTTGAGAAGCATGTGGAAAGTGAGTTAACAAGTGTAGACTCGCTTTTCCCCAAAAATCACTAAAGATTATTTGGGTTTTGAGTTTTTTGTCTACGAGTACACTGATTCCCTGGTATTCACGCCAGATGTGATCGTGTACGACACGTATCTCCATCTTGATGCGTGAGCGCTTATTGATTTCACTTCTTCTTGCCCGGGTAAGGTTTTGGAGCTGTCTATACGCTCCTGAAGTCAGCTTAGAGTTGGTGGCTTTATTGCCCACCAATGCCTCAGCAATCAGATACAAATCAATGTCATCCGTTTTAGTGTACGTAAGATGTTGTTTACGTTCTTCATGGGTTGAAGATGGATTTATGATGTGAATAGAGTAGCCTGCATCAGTTAAAATACGCACGATGTCTTCGTAGTAATGGCCGGTCGCTTCTATTCCCACAAACACCCGTTCAGCTTGACATGTCAGTTTGGCCTCCTCGATTTTCTCAATAAGGTGCTGCATGCCAGTCTGACTAACCATGAATGAAAAGGGAATGTGTACCACTTCGCCAAAATAATTCAGAATCATCGCTTTCTGTAAAACCTTTGAAACATCGATAGGTACAAGCAAGACTTTCTCTAGATTAGCACCTCTAAGTTCTTTTGCGAATTGACTTCTCCTTAAACCTTGTTTACCATTAAATAGTCTCATTGACTATGTCCTCCTTCTTGGGTGGGTGATTGGACTACTTGGTTAAGTACTTCAATCCTAACATAGTCACTGGGGCTTTTTTGTTTCTAAATCTATTATTTCACACACCAGAAAGTATATGACCATTGAGTCCAAGAACTCAGTGTTCATGGTGTATTTAGTATATAGAGACTAACATGCTAAAACGGTAATAAGAAGTCGTGAATTCCTTTTTTAGAAAAGCAAATTTCCTATCAGTGGAAGTGAATTTTATTCAGTGATATATTCTTGTTTAGTAATATTTGGGTTGTACATAAAAAATCATTCTATATAGTAGACTAACATAATTAAATGGGA
>NZ_ALJG01000093.1 GCF_000286315.1 Paenisporosarcina sp. TG20
GCTTTAGCTGTGGGAGTTGTCAGGAGGAGATGAAGGATTAATCTCTATTGGTAAAAGATGTAGCATCCAGGACAACTCGACTATTCACTTATATGAAGATGCTCCTGTTGTTATTGAAGATGAAGTTACAATTGGACACAATGTCATTCTACATGGTTGTAAAGTTGGAAAACGCTCGATTATCGATATGGGTTCAACGATTCTTGATCATGCAGAAATTGGTGAAGAATGCATTATCGGTGCCAATACATTAATTCCCCCTGGCAAGAAAATTCCACCTAGATCGCTAGTTGTTGGTTCTCCAGGTAAAGTAGTCAGGGAATTGAATGACAAAGATCTTGAAATGATTCAACTATCCATTGATACATACGTTCAAAAAGGATACGATTATCGGGAAATATTTTCGAATAAAGAAAACGACTAATTAAAAGGGCTGCCCTCTTTATATATGACGCTGTTGATTTTCCGTTACAACGTACTTTCATGTTTCGAAGCTAGCGATGCAATGCAATGCACTTTCCTGCTGGGTCTTACCGAACAGGCTTTTCCCACTGGAGTCGTCGCCTTTCACTGCAATCTATTAAGTGTGTTTTTAAATCAACGGGTATATACAACGAAACTTTAAAAATAAATACACCTGTTTTATTTTAGGACTTATTAGACAGCCCCTTTTAATATAAAGAAACTGGAGAATTTCAAAAAATTTCAGTCGATTATAAAGGGATGATTATCTGCATCATACATCTTGTCTTTCCTTCGCATGTCATTGCCTTCTTGGAAAACCATTTCAAAAAACTGACTAGCCGATTGTGCAAGCAACTTATAATATTGCTCGAACAAAAGAGCAGCATGATTTCCGTTCCATATTTCCGGTAGCAATTCTTTAGGTAACCCAGGATCAGAAAATAAGAACTTTCGATATTCATGAACGAGGTTTGTCCGTTCGACGAAACACTCTGCATTCGACATTTGTCCTTTATTTATCATGCTGTGATGGACAATGAATTGGTTGCTATACGTTGATATGAATTCTTGGTATCTATCAGCAACCTCTTGAAGGGGCCAGCTTTTTTCAACTAGTGCTCTGTCTTCTTGTGGGCCTTTATATTCGGATACGAAGAAATCTACATAAGAGTGTATATCGTACTTCTCGATGAGGAGATTCACTTCTTTTTCAAGATTATTAGGTGAAATCCAACACCCATTTGAAAAGCTACCGAAACCACTCCATAAAAGCTCTTTACGAAGTTCATCGCGAATTTGCCTTTTTTCTTCTGGAATTGTATACATAAGAATACGCCATTTACCGTCCCAATCGTTCGGCATCAATTTGAAAATACGGATTGCTGCCTCTTCAATTCGAGCTTCTCCACGAGCGGTCATGAAATAATAGCTTTTATTCCCATTTTTCTCGGACTCAAGCCATCCTTGCTTCATCATTCTAGAAACTGCTACACGAACAGATTGTTCATTATGACCAAACTCTTTCAATAAATGAATTAAACTCCCAATCCAAATCTTGTTTCCGTAATGACGAATATAGTCGCCATATATTGTGAAAATCATTGATTGTGTATTCGCCATGTATACTCACTCTTTCTTCTTTTTGCCTATTGACAATGTATCACGATACATCACTTCTTTCATTATATCGTTATATCGCTAAAAGGAAAATTAATTCCCTTTGAATATCGGGCTTCTTTTTTCACTGAATGCATGGAGCGCTTCCATTCGATCTCTGGTTGGAATTGTTAATTCGTAAGCTTTCAATTCAATTGAGAGTCCAGTATGCAAGTCAGTGTTCATCCCCTGCGTAATCGCATATTTTGCTTGCGTAATCGCAACTGGACCATTTTTCATGATATTGAAGGCAAGCTGTTCACAGGCACCAAGAAGATTTTCTTTCCTTACTACTTTCAATAAGACTCCAAGATCCAAACCTTCTTCTGCTGTGAATTTTCTAGCCGTGAAGATCAGCTCCTTCGCCTTCATCTCTCCAATAAGTCTAGGGAGACGCTGCGTTCCTCCAGCACCTGGAATGATTGCCCAACTCGTTTCAGTCAGACCCATTTTCACTCCTTCTGCTGCGATTGAGAAATCACATGCAATCATCAATTCAAAACCTCCTCCAAACGCATAGCCGTTCACTGCGGCAATTGTTGGCTGAGGGAGACTTGCAATGCTACTGAATACGTCTCTGATTTCTTTCACATTTCTCCGAACCTCAGTTTCATTTAAATTTTTCCGTTCTTTCAAATCAGCCCCGGCACTAAATGATTTATCTCCTGCTCCAGTAAAAATGACCACTTTCACTTCTAGATCAAGAGAAATCGAGTCTGTCACTTCCTTAAGCTCGTGGAGAGTTTGGTAATTAAAGCAGTTCAATGATTCTTCTCGGTTAATGGTCACATAGGCAATGTTGTTTTGCTTTCTATCACTAGCGTTGCATAAAAAA
>NZ_ALJG01000094.1 GCF_000286315.1 Paenisporosarcina sp. TG20
TTTTAATGCAACGCTAGTGAAAATTTATCTATTCATTATTTACTCAACCGTAACCGACTTAGCTAAATTTCTCGGTTTATCCACGTCACAATCACGATGAAGTGATGCGTAGTAGCTAATTAACTGCAAAGGAATAACCGAAATGAGTGGTGTTAATAGTGGATGCACTTTTGGCAAGATGATTGTGTCGCCTTCTTCTTCCATGCCTTCCATCGCAATAATACATGGGTTGGCTCCACGTGCTACCACTTCTTTTACGTTTCCACGGATATTTAAGCTAACCGCCTTTTGCGTTGCTAATGCGAAGACGGGTGTGCCATCTTCAATTAGTGCAATGGTTCCGTGTTTTAATTCGCCGCCGGCAAATCCTTCTGCTTGAATATACGAAATCTCTTTTAATTTCAATGCGCCTTCCATGCTAACACAGAAGTCTAAATTACGGCCAATGAAAAATGCGTTGCGCGTTGTCGCTAAGAAGTCTCTAGCAACTTGTTCCATCTCTTCTTTAGAATCAACAAGGGCTTGCATGGCATTTGCTACGATGCCTATTTCCTGAACGATATCAAAATCTACAGAGTGTCCCGTGTTTTTAGCAACAAGAGCTGCCGTTATCGCAAGTACTGCGATTTGAGCTGTGTAGGCTTTTGTAGAAGCTACCGCAATTTCAGGACCTGCATGTAGTAATAAGGTATAATCTGATTCTCTAGAAATAGTAGAACCTTTAACGTTTGTAACTGTCAAAGTAGTATGACCTAGTTTTTTAATTTTCACTAACACTTGGCGACTGTCGGCTGTTTCCCCTGATTGAGTGATGAAGATAAACAATGGGTTTTCCGACAATAATGGCATGTTGTAGCCAAATTCACTTGCTATATGAACTTCTACTGGAATCCCAGCAATTTTCTCAAAGTACTCTTTTCCTACCAAACCTGCGTGGTAACTTGTTCCTGCAGCGATAATATATAGACGATCTGCTTTATTGATAGCAGATAAAATAGCGTCATCAATTTCAAGCTCATCTTGTTCATTTTGATAAGCTTGGATGATTTTACGCATAACAGCCGGTTGCTCATCAATTTCTTTCAACATGTAATGAGGGTACGTACCTTTTTCAATATCGCTCAAATCAAGTTCTGCTATATACGATTCACGTCCCACGATAGAACCATCTAATTTTTGAATTTCCACAGAGTCTTTTTTCACAATCACCATTTCTTGATCGTGAAGTTCGATGTATTCGTTAGTCACTTGAAGCATTGCCATTGCATCTGATGCGACAACATTAAAGTCTTCACCTAAGCCCACTAATAATGGACTTTTATTTTTCGCAACATAAATGGTTTGTGCTTCTTCTGAATCTAGTAACGCGATTGCATACGAACCGTGTAATAATGACAGAGTATGACGAAATGCTTCAGCAGTTGTCATACCGTTTGAGAATTTCTCAAGCAATTGAACAATGACTTCTGTATCCGTATCTGATTTCATTTCTACGCCTTGTAAATGCTCTTTTTGAAGTATATGATAATTTTCGATTACCCCATTATGCACTAGCGTATAACGACCAGATTCACTTTGATGTGGATGTGCATTGATTTGGTTTGGAACACCATGTGTTGCCCAACGCGTGTGTCCAATTCCTGTTTTTGAATGCACATCATCTTCTACCGCCAAACGTAAGTCTGCGATACGACCTTTTTCTTTAAATATGGTTACTCCATCTTCATTGCGTACAGCAATTCCAGCTGAATCATAACCGCGATATTCTAATTTTTCTAATCCTTTTAATAAAATTTCCTTTGAATCTAACTCTCCGATGTATCCTACAATTCCGCACATAATTTAAAATCCTCCAATAATTTTTATCATAATAAACAAGCGTCTTGCATTGCAGACGTTGCTAATGTGCCATCTTCTTCCTTTAATCACAAGATCACTTCTGTGGTTTAAGAACAAGAATTACGACCGGGCATCGCGGCCGGGAGGTATCCGCCGAATCTTCGATACTCCTCCTCCTCGTCAACTGAAGATCATTGTCTGATTTCTTCAGCTCAGGCGCTAAAATTGGTTTCCGATTATTTTACGTGCTATATTCACTCCTTTTGCACGGGTACGTAGTCAGTTGTCAATGACTTACAGTTTACGTCAGCACTCCTATCATACTGAAACCTAGTAGATACGTCAATCAAGTACTTACCTCCATTGTATTCCAGCGAAACATAATGGTTCGTTATGAGGAGGTTACTACTATATTAGGGTTTATAAAGAATGGATTGTCCATAGTTTTGGTGATCCACTTGATAATTAATTTACCAAGTCACTCTATTGGTTTCTTTTCTACACTTAGCTTCTGTTGAAGAAGTGATGTAGCCAATAAAAAAATCCATAAGAAAAACCGGGCAAAGTACGCCCGGTCCTTTAAGAAGGGTAACCATAGAAATCCGTTTATTTCCGCTACGGTGGA
>NZ_ALJG01000095.1 GCF_000286315.1 Paenisporosarcina sp. TG20
GTTCCATTGTGCGCTCCTGCGGGGTCTCACCGAACAGGCTTTTCCCGCAGTGGAGCGCAAATCAGCAGTATCATACTAGAACCTACTCCTTAAAATACCAGAAATATTGGATCATGCCTCACTAAATTTATATACTTTCTTTTAAAAAATGGATCTTACCTTTTGACTCTACTACTTAAATAAAAGGTCAAATAAATGACATTAATTCTTGATTACATTATAGCAAAAAGAGTGAGCAGCATTAGCCACTCACTCCGATATTTCCAGTAAATTTTCACTAGCATAGAAAATTATTTTTTTAGATCACTACGAGAAATAATATGATCTACTAAGCCATATTCTTTCGCACGGTCAGCTGTCATAAAGTTATCACGTTCAGTATCTTTGGCAATTACTTCAACTGATTGGCCTGTTCTTTCAGCCAAAATTCCATTTAGCTTGTCACGTAAAAATAAAATACGTTTTGCAGCGATATCAATTTCAGTAGCTTGCCCTTGAGCACCACCAAGTGGTTGGTGAATCATGACTTCGGAATTTGGTAAAGCATAGCGCTTACCTTTTGTACCAGCAGCTAGTAAAAAAGCACCCATTGATGCAGCCATACCAATACAAATAGTTTGTACGTCTGGTCTAATAAATTGCATCGTATCAAAAATCGCCATACCTGCTGTAATACTTCCGCCTGGGCTATTAATATAAATTGAAATATCTTTCTCTGGATCATCTGCTTCTAGGAATAATAATTGCGCCACAATAGAGTTTGCAACATTGTCATCTATGCCACTGCCAAGCATAATGACACGATCTTTTAATAAACGTGAGTAAATGTCATAAGCACGTTCTCCACGGCTTGTTTGTTCAATAACTGTAGGAATTAAGTTCATTGAAATTGCCTCCTTCAAACATAAATTAATTTTATTACATCCTGAGTTTTTATTAGTATTTCTCAGCTGTTACTTTATCATATACAAGTTGGTCAAGGAAGGTCAAATATTATGTACGAAAAACTAAAGTTGTATTGTTCCACTTATCTTTGTATAATAGAAAAGTCGCTTGCCCTCGTGGTGCAATGGATAGCACGTAAGCCTCCGAAGCTTAAAATGTGAGTTCGATTCTCGCCGAGGGCGTTACGTAAACAGCTGTATCAACGTTTTTTAACGTTTGATATGGCTTTTTTTATGCATTGAATCAGACGATGAATCACCGTGGAATACCACGTAATTGTACGGTTGTCTGGCGTTTATGTAAACTGTAACCGCGTTTTTACTATAATAAACGGCGCAGTTCACGTAATAATCTCAGTCATTCGAAATGCGATATGGTGAAGCGTTATGATCACGTATCGAATACGTCGATTAAGAAATCCGCGGAACAGTATTCCGTTATTGCGAGAAAGGATGATTAAACGCATAAAACTGCCACCAACGAAGATTATTCCATCAGTGGCGTTTGTTCCTATTCATTTTTGTCATATTGCTCTATAAACTCTTCCGATGTCAGAATAGAAACTTTCCCTAAAACAAGTTTGTGCATTCCTGAAGCTATATCATTACTAATTAAATAGTCGGCATTGCCGAAATAAGCACACTCTAAAAACATGTCATCGTGAGAATCATTACATTTCACTGGTAAACTATTATCTGTATCTACTGTGTTAATAGACGATGAATGATAAAATACATTAATTATATAATTTAAAAACTCAATCCTCTTATCGAGATCCCGAATGTTTTTCTTAGCCATTATTTTCATCATATAAACAAGTTCACCAATAGTGTCTTGAGAAAATAAAAGTGTTAATTTAATATCATCAAAAAGTTCAATAATTCTTTTACTACTATCAATTTCATCTAATAGACCTTCAATAAAAATGTTAGTGTCAATCACAACTCTAGGCTTATTTCTCATTTTTTTTATTTGTTAACGTTTTTTTAACATCTTCTACAGTTAACCCTTGGTCCTTCATTTCCTTTTTGAGGATATTTTTCATTTTTGCAAATGCTTTAGGACGTTTTTCTGTAATAGTTGCCATGTCTTTATCCTCCTCATTACACATATTAATCACATCCTTCTCGGTATGTATATGTGCAAGTTTTATCTATAATGATTTAGATTATACCATATATTTCATATTATTGGTACGGTACCTCATTGAAAATTGTTTAACTTACGACTTAGTAAAAGTAGCGCCTACGCCATAACGAACTTTTATTCTTCCAATCGTTTTAGCCTGATTCTTTCGCAAATATTTCTTTTGGACGCAGAAGTCTTAGCTTCTCTATCTCTCGAGTTATTCATATTGCGATGGAATCCTTGCGAAACTTGATTGATAACGAATAGTTCCGTCATAAGCTTTTGATACCGGATAAATCCGCATTACTTTCTACGAGAGACTTCCTTATTTGCTTTAATTCATTTGCATAATATGCAACAGTCTGTGCAATATTGACCGCCCGCGGAAAGCGTCCGCCTGTTTCTGCATCGCTACGCTAGCTTCGAAACATGAAAGTGCGTTGTATCGCAAATCGACAGCTTCATTTTTACCCTGAATTCCCGAACAATTATAC
>NZ_ALJG01000096.1 GCF_000286315.1 Paenisporosarcina sp. TG20
CAGGACTCGGGACATTGGATCTTCATAAGCATTTAACCCCCATTTAATGCGGGTTGAGCGCTTATTTTTTTACAAAAATACCGAGGGTTTATTGTAGTATAAAGTGGATATATTTCTGGGAATGTGGTATAATTAATAACATATAAGGAATGAAATGGGGTGTTAGTATTTTGGATCAACTTACTTTTTTTGGTGAAGGATTTGTATCTACTATTGATCAGGTTCCTAATTTGGTGGCTGTCTCTGGTGAAAAAAAGACCGTCGTCTATTGGAAATCCCATTTCGCTATTGTTGCTTATAAAAACGATGATGCGGTTTCCAAGAGGATGGCCGCTGTCTTCTTGATACAATCAAAAGTAGGAAACTACGAGGAAGTCGCTATCTTAATGGGATGGTCGGTATCTACTATACATAATTTTACGCGCTCGTATCGTGCAAACGGACCGATCGGTTTAATCAAACAAAAAACGGGTCCCCAACACACGAAAGTTACACCCGAAATTCTACAATTTATCCATAATGCAAAAAAAATTTCCTATAACAAAATGGTTCGACTTATTAAAGAAACATATGGCGTGTCCCTCTCGCCTGACATGGTCTCATACGTAAAGAGGGGGAAGGCTTACAAAGAACAGATGAATCTGTTTTCGGATGATTATTTCTTGGAGTCTATGCTTACAGGGGAAATGATTCCTAAAACAAAGGAACCTTTGAAAGAAAGTAATGCTCTTATGACGGAAACTCCGGGCCCCTTGACGGAAGATGATCAACGACCTCTTCCGGGGGGATTAGAACATGAATCTTTAATGGAAACATTACCAATTGTTCCAACATCCTTGCCGATAAATTTGATACATGAAGAAAAAACCGAGGTGGAATCCAATTATGCGGGGGGATTTCTTCTCCTTCCATTTTTGCAGAAAATAGACCCTGCTGGCTTGTTTCGCCAAGCACAGGAAGAAAATAGTGAACATGTAAATTCTTCAGAACCCCACGCCTATGGCATGAAAAACTGGATGATGACTTTGATTTTCTTACTATGGTTTCAGTTTTCATCTATCGAACAATTCAAGTTTGTACAACCACGGGAATTTGGTGTTTTGTTGGGATCTAGAAATCGTACACCATCTGTAAAAACGTTGAGACGCTACTTCAAGGAATGCGTAGATGAACGTGTGACCGAAAACTGGATGTTGCAATTGGTACGCCGCTATGTACAGCTTGATGTAATCGAACTTGGAACATTGTATTTTGATGGGCACAAAATCCCGTATTACGGGCATGTTGATTTACCAAAGGGTTATACATCATCAAGGCGCTTTCCGATGAAGGTACTTGAACAAGTGTTTGCTAATGATCAAAAGGGGCGCCCTGTGTTCTTACGTGTGCATGATACGTCTTTGTCTTTTCGGGATACCGTCTTGGAAATGATTAAAGATGCACTACAGTTATGGAACGAAAATGGCAAGCGTTCGCCACTCGTGGTTGCGTTTGATCGTGAACTGTATGATACGAAATTCTTTTCCGTACTAGATGAATTAGGTGTCCTCTACATAACCTGGCGCAAGTGGGACACCCCTGTCGTTTTGGCGGATCTCACAGATTTGGTCTATCACCAATTTCCTGATACGGAGGGCATACAGGAAGGACCTACAGTCCAATACCATTACTGGTGCAGAAACATTACAGTACAGGGATACGACGTGGAGGCAATCAGTTTTCTTGCCACAGAAAAGCTGAAAAAAGATCAAGACCGTAATCCTTCTACGTTAGTCACCAATTCTTGGCGTTTTACCAAGGAGGATTACCCAGACTTTAATCCTCTTTCAACAGGAGAAATCATTGATACACTGTGCCACCGATGGCGACAAGAGAACTATTTTCGTTACGCCAAACACGAGCAACGGTTGGATTATATTCCCAGTTACGAAACTGCCGAACGAGAAGTACCATTAACGAAGGCCAACCCATTACGGAAGGCCCTGAAAAAAGAGATCAAAAAGATACAGAACGAAGTCGACAAACTCAATCAGAAAATCGCACAAAGATTGACAGCAAGAAAGAAAAAGGACAAGCCACTTGAAGAAATCTTACAACAGAAAAGCATTCAGATACTTATGACCAAAAAAGAGGAAAGGACAGCTAAATCCACGGAACTTACCAATAAACTTTCCGCAATAACGGAAAGAATAGCTGTTCAGGAAGATAGAGAACCGTCTTTAGAACTAACACTAAACAGCAAACAGTTTCTGGATGTACTGCGAATCGTTCTTTATAATGCGGAGCAAATGTTAAAGGATGTGTTTAGTCGTTGTTATAATGACCCAAGGGATCTACATGCATTACTACGTGCAATTTCAGACCAAGGAGGGACGGTCGAGGAGCAAAAGGATGTCGTGATTGTTCGTCTAAAAGCACTGCATATTCCCGCATATCGAAAAGCCACGGAGAAGTTGTGTATAGAGATGAACGCAATGGAGACTAAAATAGAAAAAACAGGGAAACGGCTCTTTTTTTCGGTAAAATGATTATGCCCTTAAATAGGAGAAGGACTACAAAAAACTCGGGAGCTTTGTCCTGAGTCCTGTA
>NZ_ALJG01000097.1 GCF_000286315.1 Paenisporosarcina sp. TG20
AAAGGGTATTGGTTTTTTTTGTGGACTTTTTTAAGATCTATAGTCAATGGTTGAGGACAAAAAGGTAGGAACCAAGAGTAAAAGGATGAGACTCGGAGGATAAGGCATACGTGAGAATTGAAGAACTGCGGTTAACGAAGTAATCTGACGTCCATCATCTTCATAATCTATCCCGACATGGTAGTTAGAGAGTCTCCTAGAGCATGCTTAGGACATCGGGTAGGCACCAAAAAAAAGCTGGTTACCGAAGGGATAAGATATACTATTTATCTCACTAAATAGCAGGGGACAAGTTAAACTAATTAGTTCTTTCAGAAGAAATACTTGAGAATGGATGTAAGTGAATTTATAAACAATCGCTAGAGCTAATTTTAATATTTAGTGTAGGATTATTTATCAATGATAATGATGAACTTCTCAAGTTATTATTAATATAAAACAATCCTATTACTTGTTAATTTCATAAAAACTGCTATGTTAATGTCATACCCTCGCAATATAGAAAGGATGATTTCTTTTGACCAATGTTTATGATTTTGACGTAATAAAAGCGAATGGAGAAGAAGTTTCTTTAAGTGCATATACAGGACAACCTATTGTTATTGTAAACACGGCAAGTAAATGTGGATTCACTTCACAGTTTCAAGAATTGCAAGAATTGTATGATGAATATAAGGATCAAGGGCTTGTGGTTTTAGGATTCCCTTGTGGTCAATTTAGTAACCAAGAATTCGAAGATTTAAACGATACAATGGAGTTTTGCCAAATTAATTATGGAGTGTCTTTTCCAATGTTTCAAAAGATAGATGTGAAAGGAGACAGTGCACATCCACTGTTTAAATTTTTAGTATCAGAGAAGAAAGGTTTATTAACTGAAGGAATTAAGTGGAACTTTACAAAATTTTTAATTGATCCAGATGGTGATGTAGTAAAACGTTATTCACCACAGTTTTCTCCGAAAAAAATAGAAGAAGATTTGTTGCGATATATTTAATAAAAAATCCGAATAATCTTTCTTTTATTGTGCTCCTTGACAGTGCATAAAGCCGCTGATAACCTTATCAATAATATTCAATAGGACATAATAGGATAAAGGAGGAGTATGAGTATATGAAGGAATCAAAATTTGCTAAAGAGGGCTTAACTTTTGACGATGTATTGCTTGTCCCGGCGAAGTCGGAAGTCTTGCCAAGAGATGTATCTTTGTCAGTACAGTTAACGTCAAAAATTAAGTTAAATATACCGATAATAAGTGCCGGAATGGATACCGTAACTGAAGCTGCTATGGCTATTGCAATAGCTCGTCAAGGCGGACTTGGCGTTATTCATAAAAACATGAGTATTGAAGAGCAAGCAGAACAAGTGGTGACTGTAAAACGTTCTGAAAATGGTGTAATAACAGATCCGTTTTTCCTTACCCCTACGAATCAAGTGTATGATGCAGAACATTTAATGGGGAAATATCGCATTTCAGGTGTACCAATTGTTAATAATGAAGAGGAATTAAAGTTGGTTGGCATTATAACCAATCGAGATCTTCGTTTTATTCGAGATTACTCATTAGCAATAGAAGATGTCATGACAAAAGAAAAATTGATTACTGCTTCTGTTGGGACAACACTTGAGGATGCAGAAAAGATTTTACAACAATATAAAATAGAAAAACTTCCGATTGTTGATGAATTTGGTGTGTTAAAAGGATTAATTACTATTAAAGATATTGAAAAAGTAATTGAGTTCCCAAAAGCTGCGAAGGATCATCATGGTCGTTTGTTAGTAGGTGCTGCAGTTGGTGTCACTTCTGATACGATGAAGCGTGTTGAACAACTTGTAAAAGCACAAGTTGACGTTATTGTTATCGATACTGCTCATGGTCATTCACAGGGAGTAATTGATACAGTAGCTGAGATTCACAATATGTACCCTGATTTAGATATCATAGCTGGAAACGTTGCAACAGCTGAAGCAACTGACGAGTTATTTAAAGCTGGTGCTGATGTAGTGAAAGTAGGGATTGGACCCGGTTCAATATGTACAACGCGTGTAGTTGCTGGAGTTGGTGTTCCACAAATCACAGCCATTTACGATTGTGCCATGGAAGCTCGTAAACACGGCAAAGCGATTATCGCAGATGGAGGAATAAAGTATTCTGGAGATATCGTTAAAGCACTTGCTGCAGGTGGACATGTTGTCATGCTAGGAAGTTTACTTGCAGGCACTTCAGAAAGTCCAGGGGAAACAGAAATCTTTCAAGGACGACGATTTAAAGTATACCGCGGGATGGGTTCAATAGGCGCGATGGAAAAAGGATCTAAAGATCGTTACTTCCAAGAAGATGCAAAAAAATTAGTACCTGAAGGAATTGAAGGTCGGCTTCCTTACAAAGGCCCACTGTCAGACACAATTCATCAACTTTTAGGTGGTGTCCGCTCAGGTATGGGATACTGCGGTACGAAAGATTTACAGGATCTTCGTGACAATTCACAATTTATTCGTATGACAGGTGCAGGGCTCCGTGAGAGTCATCCACATGATGTTCAAATTACAAAAGAATCTCCAAACTACTCTATTTGAATCAATTTCATAATAAAATCTAGTAATAATATCCGAACAAAGTTGATTTCCGCTCCATGCGGACGCTTTCCGTGGGGCACGGCTTCAATCTCCGCGGGCCCTTTCAGCTCGCGCTATTCCCATTGGAGTCGCCGCCTTGCGCTACA
>NZ_ALJG01000098.1 GCF_000286315.1 Paenisporosarcina sp. TG20
CTCTTTATAGTTATATACTTTCTTATATTTGAACAAAGTGACTTTATAGGTCACTTTGTTCGTTCTTTTTCATTTCATTCTATGAGGTGACTTATTCTCTGAAATCACTTTAAATGACCTTTTCTCCGCATATTTCTTGCATGAATCACATAAAACCATACGTATTCCACTTCGATTTTCAAATTCATGCATTTCTCCAACTTTAGCTTTACAAATAGCACATGGTTTTTTAAATAATGTTATCATGCTGCATCGCTACCTTCTTTTATATTTTATAAGTTTATAAATGGCATGAATTAATTCTTTAACCTTAGTCTATTATTGGAAGTCTTTTTAAAATTACAATTGTCTTTTTCTACGGTTTAAAGTATTAATTCTTTCATATTCAATGCTGATAGCATTTAGAACTTATATGTACAATGAATTCTATTAGTAGGAATTTTGAACGATGCATATAGTCTTTATATATAATATTTTTCCTTATAAATACATTGTAAAGCTCCTTTTCGGAGAAGTAATGTAACTAAAGTTATAGAGAAATTAATTTTTCTCATATAATACAAGTGAAATAGAGAACATTACATCGATAAGTATGTTTACTTAATCTTAGAATTATGAGGCATGTACTATAGTCTATACCCATAATCGAACTTTCTTATTCATCCATTCTATTTCTCCTCCTAGCAAACTTATGTTAAATTATCAGTCAACACAAAATGTTTCAGGAAAAAACTTAAGAATAGGAAAAAGAACGAAGTAATCAAGGCACTATTCGTTCTCTTTCTACAAATAATCATGTTATTTTAGAAAAATTTAACAATTAGTTGAGACGTACAAACAAAGCACAGATTTGTAAACAAGAAAAGTCTGGATAGTTCGATACATAAATGAAATTGATTTGCTATCTAATGATAAAAACCTACTCAAAGAAAAACGTGATAACTTAGTAAAAGCAGCAGAAGACAATCTTCAACTGAGAATTTTCGGTTATGAAAAAGAATGGGATAAGTTAGACGCTAGTGAAAAAAAATCATGACAAAATCCAATTATAAAAGGACTCCACATTAATTTGTGAGAGTCCTTTTATAATTGGAGAATAGATAGTATTAAGAGTTGATACATCTGCTTAGACTGGAGGATGGATAGGTACGCTATTTGTTTCAACATAAGAAACTTGTAGCGAATTTAATTCTTCACTTTTATTATTCTCTAAAGCTGAGAAACTAATAATAAGAATCAATGCTAAAAAAATGGATTTCTTCAAGTAAACCCCTCCTTATAAAGTAAATTTAACTGCTTTTTCATATTTCCCCTCATTCTTAAAATACTCAACAAGAATTTTAGAAAAGTAATGATGTGATTCTGTTTGTTTATCCATCTTTACCAAATAGGGGACTACTTTATCTTCTAAAAATGCCATTGCCTTTTGTTTTTGATTATCTAGAAGTAATAAATAAAACGATGAATATAGCCGGTATTGGGAATCTTTCATTTTTATAGATTCTTCATTTAGTAGAGAAAAACTTTCTTTACTATTAATCCATTTTTCTAATCTAAATTCTGTAACAGCTATATTATGCAAACAAAGTAAGTAGTCTTCATTGTTCTTATTAAAAATGGATAGGCTTTTATTGAAGTAATCTAAAGCAATAGAATAGTCACCCATTTTATGTCTTAGATCACCAATATTATGATAAATTTTTGATAACAGGTCATTCTCTTTAAGCATTTCAGAGTTCCTAATCAAATGCTCATAACATACTAGGGCCTCTTCATAAATTCTTGATTGCGAATAATTGATTGCGAGTGACATGTGAACATGCAAGATCCTTTTATAATTAAAATGATCTTTATAAAAATTCATCGCTTTTTTCCCATAATAAATAGCGTGGCCGGATTGTTCCATATAGCCCTTTACAAGAGCAAGATGATAATAAATTTCCCCTTCAAAGTTATTATTCATTGCATATTTTTGAATAATAATTGTAAGTTTTTCATCCGCCTCTCTATAATTCCCCCTTAAAATTAATAATATCGTAGAGAAATATGAAAGTAAATATTTTTCATGTTGGGAAAAATTTTGCTTTTGCGTACTAAGCCATCTGATTTGTTCCTCAGCTGACATTAGATCTTTAATGAAAAGAAAATATCTTAATTTATAAATTTCATATAAGTATATGTGTTTGGTAAACGCTATGGTCTCCTTATACTCATCTAATTCCGAAAATGTTATTGCAGCCTTATCTACTTCAAGATAATGAATATTATTAATTAATTGTTCAAGTAATTTGTGAATATTTTGTTCACTTTCCTCAACGTCTTGTAAATCTATTTCAAGTCGACTTAATAACAGTTTAATTGTTTCTACATTTGCTTCTTTGCTGTTACTTTCAATTTTACTAAGATGTGGGATTGAACATATTTCAATTGAAAGTTCGCTCTGAGTCATTTTCTTCTTTGTTCGATGATACTTTATTAATGAGCCTATTTGCATCATTTCACCTTCTAAAATCAGATTTCACTTTTATTATATCTAATATTAAGAGTATTTCATTATTTCAATGTATATACATTATAGCTCTATTAGGAAATATTTTTCTTCATTTTATTAGTTATTTAACTAAATGACATTTAAATTTCCCAATACATAGTCAAAACAAGCCTAAACAAGACTATTGAATGATATTCAAGTTTAAGAGAGTGCGAAATATCCCATGAAGTTTGAATAAATTGTTAAATAGTCCTTTACCTGAATCCGTGATGATTTAA
>NZ_ALJG01000099.1 GCF_000286315.1 Paenisporosarcina sp. TG20
AGATCCAATGTCCCGAGTCCTGTCCTATAAAAAGCTTAACATATCTACTCCGTCCACTTAAGCAATCGCACTTGAAAAATGACTTGTCTTGAATACTAAAGTTCTTGGTATTTCCCTTGAAACTTTCCTTCTACTACTTCGGAATGGTACATCGCTTTTAGAGCTAAAGTTTTCTCAAGCTCATGTTCTTTCATGATTGATTTTAAACGTATTTTTAACTCTTCGTTCTCTTTTACCAGTTGCATCATTTTCGATTTAACAAACTTCATTAGAGAGACCTCCTTCTGAAAACAATATATTTTATTATGTACATGTCATATGATTTATTGTATAAATTCCTTATTAATCGAAGAAAAAAGGCAAGCTTCGAGGATTCAATTAATATATCTCTGCCCATTCTAACATACAAAAGTACCACTTAATCAAATTCAACTTGACTGAGTGGTACTTTTGTTTTACGTATTGAGCTATTTTTCCAATTAAGTGGTTTACTCCTCTACTATTAATCGTGGGCATTGAAATCATATACGCGCCTTAAATTTTAGAGAAATTGATTGCTTTAATTCCTTAATTAATCCTCTTTCGTTAATTAAATCATGTTGGGCTTCTTCAAGTGATATTCTTTCAAAACGAAGATATTCTCCAGGTTTTAATTGACTAACCTTTGGCAAGTCAACCGTTGTAACTTGTCCTATTTTCGGATAACCTCCAGTCGTTTGCCGATCTGCCATTAATACAATAGGTTGTCCATCTGAAGGAACTTGAATAGACCCAAATGATACCGCTTCGGATATCAATTCTTTTGGTTCTTTTAATGCAAGTTTCTGTCCATTAAGGCGATATCCCATTCGATCAGAATCCGAAGAAATTTGAAAAGCTTGATTAAAGAATGCATCCTTACTTTTTTCATCGAATAAATGTGCTTGTCGTCCATCAATTATCCGTACTATCGCTTCTTTTTTATAAGTGGGAATTGCTTCGGCCATTAAGGTCCAATCCATTTGAATAAAAGTTAGTTTATTTTCTTCCTTAGATATGCTCATTAAACAATTTTTAACTAAAGTTGAACATTCACCAAGCTGTAATATATCTCCTTTTTGTAGTGCTCGTCCTTCAAATCCACCTATACCAGCGCGCAAGTATGTCGATCGACTGCCCATTACTTCTGGCACATCAAATCCTCCAGCCACCGCTAAATAAGCACGACACCCTGAAATAGGCTTACCAAAAGTTAGTTTACAACCTTTTTTCACTACTATAGGACGCCACATTTTAATTGGTATTCCGTCAATTGCAGGAGATAAGTTACCACCCGTCAGCGCAAATACACAGTTTGAATGAAACGTTATATGTGGTCCCATTAATGTAATTTCAATTGTGGGTTCGGTCTCTTCGTTGTCAACTAAGATATTTGCAAGACGGTGTGCATAAGGATCCATGACGCCACTTGCAATTACGCCGTATTTTTGAAAACCTGTTCTTCCAAGGTCTTGCATAGTTGTTTGTAACCCGTCTTTGTTAATCTGTAGCATGAGATTTCCCCTCCCATTGATCATACTCCTCTTGAGTAATGGGTTTAAAAACGATTCGATCTCCGGCTTGTAGTAAGCTAGGGATTTTTTCATACGGAAGAAATAGGTCTATTGGTGTACGACCAATCAATTGCCAGCCCCCTGGAGTTTCAATTGGATAAACGCCTGTTTGTATACCGGCAATCCCAACAGTCCTTTCAGGAATCCGAAGCCTTGGAGTAGACCTTCGTGGTGTAGCAATACTTCCACTCATTCCACCTATAAATGGAAATCCTGGTGCAAAGCCTATCATATTTACTGCATATGTACCTTTTGAATGAATTGCTATTACTTCTTCAACCGTTAACTTATTATGTAATGCCACAAACTTCAAATCTGGTCCGTGATCCCCTCCATAACAAACAGGAATCTCTACCGTACGCTGTTCTTTTATTTCTAACTCTTCCATCTCAACTAAGGTCTCTTCTAGTAAGTTCTTGATATCTTTATATTTAAATTGTGTAGTAACCTCATAGAAAACAGTCACCGTTGTAAATGCAGGAATCACTTCAACTATTTCATCGTTTGTAGCTTCCTCTAGTTGTTTCGTAATTGATCGAACTAGGTTGGTTGTTTCTTTAGTAATATCGCTTCCTACTTCAATTACTATTGCATCATCACCAAGCGGTGAATATGTTAACTCCATTATCACACTTCCAAACGTTTTCTGAATTATTAGCAATTATAAAGAAATTGATACTTTATTACAAGTATTTATATATGTATTTTAATGAAGAAAAACCCAGTCACAAGCTATAATGACTGGGTTTTGAAGATACATATCTAGATATCCAATTTCTCTACAACTTTATCATCGGTTTTCTTGTTTGTACCATTTCCTACTTTAAGGCCTGATGCTTTATCTGCTTTGTTGAATTCTTCGTTGTACAAAACTTCTTGCGCATCAGACAATCCGTTGTTCTCTTCAGACATTTGCTGATGTGGAGGTTTTCTCTCACTCAATTTTGAACACTCCTCTCATAATTAATGATTGAATAACTAATTGTTCCCTTGTTATTCACACTTTATTCTAAAAGAGACGCACAATCTTGAGTTTGTAAATACCTCTCCTACGGTAAACTAAATCAAATCCATAATTTCTAGACTTTTTCAGTCAACATGTCTAAATCAAACGGGTTATTACCAGATTATATTGTACTGTTGTCACGACGGATACCTAATAAGAAAAACCGGGCAAGGTAAGCCC
>NZ_ALJG01000100.1 GCF_000286315.1 Paenisporosarcina sp. TG20
AGCGAGACAGACGAGACCCCACAGGTAGCGCAGCGGACGAGGAGGCTTGGCGCTCGCCCGCGGAAAGCGTCCGCCTGCAACGAAAATCATACCATAAACCAAAGTGGATACTGTGTGCTTTCTTAAAGGACCGGGCGTATTCTGCCCGGTTTTTCTTATAACAGTTGAACTAGTGTCGAAATATGTTGAAGAGTGTTTATAAAAGTTTTTAAAAAGGTATATAAGGTGTAAACCAACAAAAACAATAGGAGGCTTCACCATGAACAATCAATCGAATCGACATATAGAGGTAGCAAGTACTGAGGATGAAATGTTTAATAAATTAGATACACTACTGGACCAAGGCTATAGTGAAAGTGAAATTCATGTTATTGCTATAGATCATTCTTCTGACGTAAACACACTGGATCGCCATTCTGAAGTTTCAACACATGAAGCTGGGACATTTAAGGATAAATTCAAGTCATGGTTTACTGGGGAGGATGCTGTACGAGAAGGTCTTCGTTCATTAAATTTAAGTGAGGCTGAAAAAGACCGATACTCAAATTATATTGCTAACGGAGGTTTCGTATTGTTTACTGAAAGAAATGAAAAGAGTTTAAACGAGCTTGAAGATAGTAATGATCCAAATAATTCATTAGAAAATGCCAATGGTTTTAATAAAGAGGAAGAACTCCAAGCTCAAACTACTGGGATAGGACTTGCAACTCGTATCCAAAGTGAAGATCAACAGTTTACCACATCATCTGGAACGGAATTTATAGAATCTCGATTTACTGAATCAGAAACAACTCGTGAAGTTACCAAATCAGATTCCCTGACAGATGCCTCTAAAACTGAGGGTTATCAGTCACCAGAAGTAGATCCAAACATGGGGCCTGCGGCATTTGGCTTAGAAGAAACGCTAGAAGATGCGAAGGATGATTTCGAAAAAGATTCAAGAAATGATAAATAGAAACATCCGATGACGAAAATAATTAGAGTACGACTAAGTAGCAGTAGTACTAAAAAGGTAAATTAAACCTCTTTGAATATTTTAATGCAAGGAGGTTTTTACCTGGGTTAGAGGGAAGCTAGCTCTAAATGTTTTTACAGATTTTAAACTGGATAACGGGACGAGGTTTAGTATTAACTAGTTGTTATTAATTGTTGTTCATGTTCCGTTTCAGTATCGTGAATCTGACCGCGGATTTCTAAATGGGGTAACCATTCTTTATATCTTCCGAAGCAAATTAAGACTTTTATCAAACTTACATTTTTAGTTAAAATAGATTAAAATAGTAGAATACTGATAAATGTGCATATCATGATAGGGTTCAAAAAATAAAATAAGTTGTCCATATTAATAGGTTCAGGTTGCTCAATTGCAAATCACCTAAAATTGCTAGGGACATAGGATGGTCACGCAATGTTAAATAGGAAAACATTAGTCAAAATCATATCATGGATACCTGTAATACTTTGGATGTTTTTGATCTACACATCGTCCGCTCAAGTTGCAGATGATTCCAACGAACTAAGCAAGGGTATTACACAAAGTATTGTAGAAACAGTGGAAAGTATTATTCCAGGAAATGATATAAGTGTAGATAACTTAAATTATTTGATTAGAAAAAGTGCCCATTTCTTTACCTATTTAATTCTCGCATTACTGGTTTTGAATGCTGTTAGGAAAAGTAGGATATATGGAATTAAGAGCTTTACGATATCCCTAGGAATTTGTGTATTATATGCAATATCCGATGAAACCCATCAACTGTTTGTTCCAGGAAGAGGGGGACAGGCAACGGATGTGCTAATCGACACTAGTGGAGCCATGTTGGGAATAGGGATATATGGATTTACTAGCCGAATGAAATATTCTAATAAAGCAAATCAAAAATAAAGAATGTTGGAGCAGCCGAAATTGTATCTTTGGCCGCTATTTTATATGAGGTAGGTGTCTATTCTCTCGTCCACCAAAAACGAATTTAAAATTGTTTATAGGAGAGGAGCGAAGTGACCATCGGCTCTTTGCTTTTTAATAATAAAACATCTAAATTGGAATTTTATTAAAGCGTGACCATAAAATAGTGTAGTTTAAGTTTTCTTCTGACCTAAAAGTAATGAAATCAAGCTGAGTGGGCTGTAACATAGAATGGGCGAAAAGCTTCTTGTAGTACGAAGCCATTAAGAAAAACAAAGAACAAAGTGTAAGAAATATTCACAAAAATGATTAATTGGGTGATTTTTACTGCTTAATTGAAAAAATACCAAATACTCATTTGAGTTCTGATTATATTATGATGAGGCATATAGCATTCAATATAAATAATGAATTGTTAGTGACTGAAAGAATTAAAGAAGAAGATGAATGATAAGGATGGGTGATTATAATGTGGGATGATGAAAAGCTTTCAAAGTATATACTCTATTTTAAGAAAATAAATCGAGAAATGGCTCTTGAAAAGAACAAAAAGCTACCTTCATTCGTTTTAGAACGCGACCCCATGTATACCGCATATGAAGCCAAACTAATCGAATTCGTGCACTATGTGGAAACGATAAATTTTATGGATACTAATTACAATCAAACTCTAGAAACATATCATGCTACAATATATACCGATATGGTAAAAAAAATTGAAAGTGCACCCGAAGAACTTTTGAAAGCTACTTTATCGTACTTAATCCGTGCAGAGCGCTTTACTTCAGGTGCGTGGATTGCATTTGTGGAAGACGGTACTTTCCTGAAAGTTCTCCAAAGGATTAAGACCTTAAATAAACCCTAATATTTTTGATGATTGAGTCAATTTCATAATAA
>NZ_ALJG01000101.1 GCF_000286315.1 Paenisporosarcina sp. TG20
ACGAGCTGAAAGCCCCGCCCCACGGAAAGCGTCCGCATGGAGCAGAAATCAACTTTGTTCGGATTTTATTGCTAGATTTTTTATTATGAAATTGATTCATATGCATAATTATAATTAATTTTTCAAATCATTATCACTTTTTGATAAAATGGATTAAGACGATACAAGGGGGAATAACCATGTCATTCATGTTTAAATCAATTGATCATATTCAACTTGCTGCTCCTAAAGGTTCAGAAGAAATAGCGAAAAGTTTTTTTGGTGATATCTTAGGATTTCAAGAAATAGAAAAACCGGAAATGTTAAAAAATAGAGGTGGAGTTTGGTTTGAGTTTGCGAGCTATCAAGTGCATATAGGGATTGAAGAACCATTTGCACCAGCTAAAAAAGCACATCCTGCTTTTCAAGTTGAACATATAGAAGCACTAAAAATGCACTTATTGAAAAATGATGTTAGCTTTATTGTCGATGAGGATTTGCCAGGAGCAAATAGAATTTATCTAAGTGATCCGTTTGGTAATAGAATTGAAATTTTAGAGTGGATTTAAAATAATAATCAGAAAACATTCACACCACAAAGGATTCTGTGTATAAAGCCATTTTTAGAAGCTTCATTGTTTAAAATAAACATGAATAGCGGCCGAAGATATAATTTCCGGCCGCTATTATATCTCATATATTTATAATAGGTATTAAATAGTCATCCTTATCCATAAGATAATCACGCGTGTCTTGAATTTTTTATGCAGTTCGTTCATCGACGTCCACCGTGATGTTCCCTTTTATCGCACGTGAATATGGACACACTTTATGAGCCGCTTCCACAAGCTTTTGGGCTACATCCTTGTCTACTTCGCGAACTAATACATCCAATTTGACGGAAAGTGCATAACCATCCTCATCTTGATTCAGTGTGACATGGGCTGTTACCTCGGACCCGCCATGTTTAATTTTTTCTTTTTGCGCCACCAAACTTATTGCTGAATCAAAACAAGCGGCATAGCCCGCTGCAAAAAGTTGTTCCGGATTCGTTGTTCCTTCTTTGACACCCGGCATTGCCAAAGCAATGTCAAGTACGCCATCCTCTGAACGTACGCGTCCTTCACGTCCACCGGTTGCAGTAACTGTAGCTGTAAACACTTCTTTCATTTGTTTTTCCTCCTAGTTATTTTGATTTACTAAAGTATTCTGTGCAAATTAATTTTTTCCAATACAATTGAAAATTATCGAATGTCTTTAAGCAATATTTTGATTGTTGAACTGAAAGATCAAGCAGACATGAAAAATTATTTGAAAAGGGGGGGTGCACAACTCTTAAAAAAAGGGAATGGAAGGATACATATAGTTCATTGGTAAACAGCTTTATCTAACAGGAATTGAAAGGATATGAGAATCCGTTAACTATTTCTTCTAAGGTTTATAAAAGGAAGGTTTTAATCGTGTGAAGGATACCAAAGGTGATTTTTGTGGACACCCTGTGATCTTTTTAGAGATGAGGAGAAATTTAATATTGTAAAAGAGGAAGGACAGATGGTTAATGTATCTCCACCTGTCCTTCCTCTTTTATTTAAATATCTTATGAACGAGAGTTCCACTCGACAAACAATAATCATCTGACCATTTAGTTTGTATTGAATTCATTATGAAGTTCAACTGAATAGCCTCGCTTTTCAAGTAAGTCGACAATACTGTTTTCACCGGCTAAGTGAAGGGCACCAACCACTACAAAATACGTCTCTCCGTCGTCAGCATTTAAAAACTCTTCTATTTGAGTGGTCATCGCTAAGTCTCTTTCGTCCATCGCTAAATGATCTGAACTTTTTTGATCCATCTGTCGCATCTGAGCAAGTGCATCAGTGTTTCCAGAACGCCAAATACGAATCAATTGTGTTAATTCTTCTTCATATATATCGAGTGAGTCAAGAGTATCTTCTAGACTAGCAATTTGCTCTACTTCGGGAGCAGAACTAATCGCAGTAATCTGACTTTCGAGAGTTTCAAGACTAATGATTGGTATATTCTTATCATTTGCGCGCTCAATGAATTGGAGATCAACCCCATTATCTCCAGTCAAGCCCGTCCCTTCTAAAGCCACCTCAGAGAGCATCATGGAAACCAACCATGGTTGAAATTGATCTAGCATTGCTTCGTTTATGCCTAAACTTGACATGTGACCCACCGCTTCATTGAAAACCTCTTCATCGAGTACGTCAGAGAGGATTGTACCATCAAGATATATCCCTTGTTGCATTATAATCTGCGAGGCTTCTGTTTCATTGAGATTCGATATATCGATTTCAACGGCTAAATGATCTGCTTCCTCAAATGCGACATCAATCTTATCGTTAAGAGGGTATATTGTTTGATCTCCTACATGAATGGAGCCTAGTAAATAAACGGTTTGGCCATCTTTTTGAACTCTGTAAAAAACACCATCCGAGGGACCATTATGTTCTTCAAACGATAGTCGCATGCGAACATGAATATCAACCCCTTTTTCCTCAAGTGTATCAAGTACACTCCACTTAGGCTCGTCCATATTACCTGTGAAATAAATGTCCCCCAGGTGAACTTCTGATAAAGTTTCCAACGATAGTAAAGGTGATAAATCGTCGATATCGTTTCCAGACAAATCTAAGTAATTAAGGGCAGTTAATGATTCAATTCCTCCAATGTCCATGATTCCAGTATCTCTAGCTTCTAATGATTCAATAGTTGCAAAGTCAGCTTCCACTACATTTTCATCTTCACTGTTTAGCTCTTGAAGAACTACTGATTCTAAGGCTTTATCTTGGAATTATATCTTTGCGACGAGTAACCGCAGGAGCACATGTTTTTGCAGTGACGAGGAGACTGAAGCCATGCCCGCGAAAAGCGTCCACCGTAGCGGAAATAAACG
>NZ_ALJG01000102.1 GCF_000286315.1 Paenisporosarcina sp. TG20
TTGGTTAAGTCCTCGATCGATTAGTATTCGTCAGCTACACACGTCACCGTGCTTCCACCTCGAACCTATCTACCTCATCGTCTTTGAGGGATCTTACTTACTTTCGTAATGGGAAATCTCATCTTGAGGGGGGCTTCATGCTTAGATGCTTTCAGCACTTATCCCGGCCACACATAGCTACCCAGCGATGCCCTTGGCAGAACAACTGGTACACCAGCGGTGTGTCCATCCCGGTCCTCTCGTACTAAGGACAGCTCCTCTCAAATTTCCTGCGCCCACGACGGATAGGGACCGAACTGTCTCACGACGTTCTGAACCCAGCTCGCGTACCGCTTTAATGGGCGAACAGCCCAACCCTTGGGACCGACTACAGCCCCAGGATGCGATGAGCCGACATCGAGGTGCCAAACCTCCCCGTCGATGTGGACTCTTGGGGGAGATAAGCCTGTTATCCCCGGGGTAGCTTTTATCCGTTGAGCGATGGCCCTTCCATGCGGAACCACCGGATCACTAAGCCCGTCTTTCGACCCTGCTCGACTTGTAGGTCTCGCAGTCAAGCTCCCTTATGCCTTTACACTCTTCGAATGATTTCCAACCATTCTGAGGGAACCTTTGGGCGCCTCCGTTACACTTTAGGAGGCGACCGCCCCAGTCAAACTGCCCGCCTGACACTGTCTCCTACCCCGATAAGGGGCAAGGGTTAGAAGTTCAATACAACCAGGGTAGTATCCCACTGACGCCTCTTCCGAAGCTGGCGCTCCGGATTCTCAGGCTCCTACCTATCCTGTACAAGTTGTACCAAAATTCAATATCAGGCTACAGTAAAGCTCCACGGGGTCTTTCCGTCCTGTCGCGGGTAACCTGCATCTTCACAGGTACTATAATTTCACCGAGTCTCTCGTTGAGACAGTGCCCAGATCGTTACGCCTTTCGTGCGGGTCGGAACTTACCCGACAAGGAATTTCGCTACCTTAGGACCGTTATAGTTACGGCCGCCGTTTACTGGGGCTTCAATTCGCACCTTCGCTTGCGCTAAGCACTCCTCTTAACCTTCCAGCACCGGGCAGGCGTCAGCCCCTATACGTCACCTTACGGTTTTGCAGAGACCTGTGTTTTTGCTAAACAGTCGCCTGGGCCTATTCACTGCGGCTCTCTCGGGCTTTAACACCCTAATAGAGCACCCCTTCTCCCGAAGTTACGGGGTCATTTTGCCGAGTTCCTTAACGAGAGTTCTCTCGCTCACCTTAGGATTCTCTCCTCGACTACCTGTGTCGGTTTGCGGTACGGGCACCTTCCACCTCGTTAGAGGCTTTTCTTGGCAGTGTGAAATCAGGAACTCCAGACCTTACGGTCCTTGTCATCACAGCTCAACGTTATAGGAACGGGATTTGCCTCATTCCACGCCTCACTGCTTGAACGCGCATAACCAACAGCGCGCTTACCCTATCCTTCTGCGTCCCCCCATTACTCAAACGGTGGAGTGGTGGTACAGGAATATCAACCTGTTGTCCATCGTCTACGCCTATCGGCCTCGACTTAGGTCCCGACTAACCCTGAGCGGACGAGCCTACCTCAGGAAACCTTAGTCATTCGGTGGACGGGATTCTCACCCGTCTTTCGTTACTCATACCGGCATTCTCACTTCTAAGCGCTCCACCAGTCCTTCCGGTCTAGCTTCAACGCCCTTAGAACGCTCTCCTACCATTGACACCTAAGTGTCAATCCACAGCTTCGGTGAATTGTTTAGCCCCGATACATTTTCGGCGCAGCGTCACTCGACCAGTGAGCTATTACGCACTCTTTAAATGATGGCTGCTTCTAAGCCAACATCCTGGTTGTCTAAGCAACGCCACATCCTTTTCCACTTAACAATTACTTTGGGACCTTAGCTGGTGGTCTGGGCTGTTTCCCTCTTGACTACGGATCTTATCACTCGCAGTCTGACTCCCAATTATAAATCTCTGGCATTCGGAGTTTGTCTGAATTCGGTAACCCGGGATGGGCCCCTAGTCCAAACAGTGCTCTACCTCCAGGATTCTCATATTGAGGCTAGCCCTAAAGCTATTTCGGAGAGAACCAGCTATCTCCAGGTTCGATTGGAATTTCTCCGCTACCCACACCTCATCCCCGCACTTTTCAACGTGCGTGGGTTCGGGCCTCCAGTAAGTGTTACCTTACCTTCACCCTGGACATGGGTAGATCACCTGGTTTCGGGTCTACAACTACATACTCTATCGCCCTATTCAGACTCGCTTTCGCTGCGGCTCCGCCTTATCAGCTTAACCTTGCATGCAATCGTAACTCGCCGGTTCATTCTACAAAAGGCACGCTATCACCCATTAACGGGCTCTAACTACTTGTAGGCACACGGTTTCAGGATCTATTTCACTCCCCTTCCGGGGTGCTTTTCACCTTTCCCTCACGGTACTGGTTCACTATCGGTCACTAGGGAGTATTTAGCCTTGGGAGATGGTCCTCCCAGATTCCGACGGAATTTCACGTGTTCCGCCGTACTCAGGATCCACTCAGGAGAGAACGAACTTTCGACTACAGGGCTTTTACCTGCTCCGGCGGACCTTTCCAGATCGCTTCGTCTAACTCGTTCCTTTGTAACTCCGTATTGAGTGTCCTACAACCCCAAGAAGCAAGCTTCTTGGTTTGGGCTCTTCCCGTTTCGCTCGCCGCTACTCAGGGAATCGATATTTCTTTCTCTTCCTCCAGGTACTTAGATGTTTCAGTTCCCTGGGTGTGCCACGATTACGCTATGTATTCACGTAAACGTACTGTTCGATTAAAAACAGTGGGTTTCCCCATTCGGAAATCTCCGGATCAAAGCTTACTTACAGCTCCCCGAAGCATATCGGTGTTAGTACCGTCCTTCATCGGCTCCTAGTGCCAAGGCATTCACCGTGCGCCCTTATTAACTTAA
>NZ_ALJG01000103.1 GCF_000286315.1 Paenisporosarcina sp. TG20
GCAAATCAGCGGTATCATACTACACCTACTCTTTAAAATACCGGGAATACTGGATTCATGGCTCACTAAATTTATATACTTTTTTATTTTGTAAGAAGATCCGGGAAAAGTACGCCCGGTCCTTTAACACAATTACAAATGATTTGTGTGTTAGTAAAGAATGATTTTCGATACAGTATCAACTTAGGTTTCCAGGTTGCTTTAGGCTCCCAAACTACCGCTGAGATAGACATAGCCTGAGTTTTTGAAGGAATAATATTCCTGATGAAATTCCCACTTTTCTTAAATTTTTAAATAAAAAGTAATTTTCATCTATGAATTCTTTAAGAAAGGTGTAAAATAACTTTAAAGAAGAGGCAGGTGGACCTTAAACGTGATTAATTGGATGGAAGAAGCACAAAAAAAGCAGTCAGAACTTTTATCAGAACTCCAACAACTTATTCAAATTCCAAGTGTGTTGGATGAGACTCAATCGTCAGAAGGACAACCTTTTGGACCTGGGCCCAACGAAGCGTTAAAGTTGATGCTTCAAAAAGGGATAGAAGCTGGAATGAAAGTGAAAAACGTAGATCAAATGGCTGGTCATATTGAAATGGGAGAGGGAGATGAACTTCTTGGGATTCTAGGTCATGTTGACGTGGTACCTGCAGGCAAGGGCTGGACTTATCCCCCATTTGAAGGACATATTGAAAATAATCGCTTATATGGTAGAGGTGCCATTGATGATAAAGGACCAACTATAGCGGCATGGATGGCCATGAAAATCGTGAAGGAAGCGGGTATTCCTTTAAACAAGAGGGTGAGATTAATCATTGGAACAGACGAGGAGAGTGGCTTCCGTTGTGTGAAACGCTATTTTGAAAAAGAAGAAATGCCACATATCGGTTTTGCTCCTGATGCTGATTTCCCGATTATTAACGCAGAAAAGGGCATTGCAACCTTGCAATTAGCAACTTCTAAGTTGGAGCAGGATGAACAACTGCAATCATTCACAGCAGGCACTCGTACAAACATGGTACCTGACTTAGCAAGAGCTGTACTCCATTTGAAGCATGAAGCTATTGAAAGTAAATTTGAACAGTTTCTTAACGAACACAAAATACAGGGATCAATCAAAACTGATCAACATGTGATTGAACTTACTTTAGAAGGTAAGTCAGCACATGCGATGGAACCAAACGATGGTGTCAATGCTGGGGTCTATCTGGCAGAGTTCCTAAAAGGTATAATGACAACATCAGGTTCGAAAACATACGTTAATTTTATATCTTCATCTTTTTTTGAAGATTCAAGAGGGCATACGTTAGCGCTGAATTATCATGATGATGAATCAGGAGACACAACATTAAATGCAGGAATTTTTTCATTCAATCCGGTTTCTGGAGGAACTATTGATGTGAGCTTACGTTATTCAGTTACTTATTCTTTTGAGCAGAAACTAACCGAGTGCCAGCAACTTTTGAGTGAGTTTGGTGTTTCAATTGATATTGTGTCTAATTCTAATCCCCATTATGTAGATCAATCTGATGAGTTAATTCAAAGTTTATCACGTGTATATAAACGTCAAACTGGAGAAAATGCAACTTTGCTTTCAATTGGTGGAGGAACATATGCACGTGTACTTCAAAAGGGTGTAGCTTTTGGGATGTTATTTCCTGGTGAAAAAGATGTCGCCCATCAAGTTGACGAATTCGTTGACATTCAAAATTTAATAAAAGCAGTTGCAATTTACGCGGATGCGATTTGCGAACTCGCTTCAATAAAATCATAGAAAGAAGGATTTATAATGAATTGGGTATTATGGAATGATCGATTAGTAAAAGATGAAGACATTAAATTGTCTAAAGAAGACCGAGGTTATCAGTTTGGTGATGGTATTTACGAAGTGATTCGCATTTATAACGGTAACATGTTTACTGCGCAAGAACATATTGATCGTTTCTACGAAAGTGCCGATAAAATCAAGATAGTCATTCCATATACAAAAGACCTTTTTCATAAAATGATATACGACCTTATTGAAGCGAATGAAGTCACATCCGGTCAAGTCTATGTCCAAATTACTCGAGGAGCTACTCCTCGTTTGCATCACTTTCCAATAACCCCTGTGGAAACAGTTCTGACGGCGTATACGAAAGAATATAAACGGCCAGTAACAGAAATGGTGAACGGTGTAGCGGTCAAAACGATTGAGGATATTCGGTGGTTGCGTTGTGATATAAAAAGTTTAAATTTATTAGGTAGTGTATTGGCGAAACAGGAAGCATATGAGAATGGTTGCTTTGAAGCTCTTTTACATAGAGGAGATCTAATTACTGAAGGTTCTTCTACTAATATGTACGCGATAAAAGATGGTGTGTTATATACACACCCAGCTACTAATTTAATTTTAAACGGTATTACGCGTCGAGTGATTTTAACATGTTGTGAAGAGATTGGTTTACCTGTTGTTGAACAACCTATTTCTCTTGCAACTGTATTATCGAACGATGAATTCTTTTTGTCCTCGACTACTACAGAAATTCTACCTGTAACCACGATTAATGGAATAAAGGTTAACAAAGGTATAAGAGGAGAATGGACACACAAACTACAAATAGCACTTGAGGCGAAAATCGGTCAAGAGGTTCATGCTTAATATATATCCCTCTATTTACATAGAGGGTTTTTTGGAACTATAAGAAAGTATATGATTGTAAAGTGCCAATAACCCTGTATTCATGGTGTTTTTTGGTATATGAAGACTAACATGCTAAAACAGAATTTTCACGGTGGAACTTACGTTAAACATATAAATGTAAAGGCGTGATTTCCTTTTTTAAAAGAACACAAGAAACTTCTTGAATATCAGCGGAAGTGAAGTTTGTTCATTGTTATATTCTTGTTTAATAATGCTATCTAATTATAGATGTGGGTACTTTAAAAGATCGGACGATTTTTTATATTTATTTTTTGAACTATATTTAATCACGGTTATTTTAACCAGGTG
>NZ_ALJG01000104.1 GCF_000286315.1 Paenisporosarcina sp. TG20
TATTCATAATCAACACGCTTGGGCTAAAGCTAAAACATATACAGCCACGATGAAATGTGGGAAGTAAAAAGCGATTGATAATCGATCAATTGCTTTCCTCAAGGAGTTATTCAAATAAAATCCACGCACAATCCATACTCCTGAAGCGATACTCAGGATAGTCGCTATCACAGTGAGTACGAATGACCACAACAATCGATTAAGTGGTTCTAAATAGTCTTTCCAAGTTGGGTTTGGATGAACGATATCTAATAAGCGTACAATATCAACGACTAAAAGAGCTGCTGTAAGTAAACTAACAGACCCGATAACAATGATAATTAAACTTCCTATTTTATGGACGTACGACATAGTCTCTCCACTCTTTTTCAATCAATTGGATTATCTCAGCTGAAAAATCACTTTGGTTTGCCCACGTATTTAAATAGTGATCTCCTATTGACTCGTTAGATTGCAGTTGCTCTTGTTGCTCCATCGTTAATTGATCAAATGCTAATACAGACCCATCTCCCCATACATCACTTTTAAGTTTCTCAGCTTGCATAGGGAAACTAGTCAGTGCTTCAATGACTTGCAGAGCCTCATCTTTATTTGGAGAATTAAAAGGGATGGATAAATAATGCGCATTTGTTACAGCTTCCTCATTTAACGCGAACGTTCGCGTTAATTTATTAAACGTTCCATTTTCAATAAATGGGAGCGCACGTCTCTCATTGAAGCCCATCGTGAAATCCACATCATTACTGCTATACATTTGATCTAACTGTTGTAGATTTTTAGGATAATCTAATCCTTGACGCCACAAATAGGGTTTGATATCACGTAAGTACTCATAGGCTTTTTGTCGTTGCTCAATGGTAGGGTCACCATTTATTTGATTTGGGTTTAACACATAAATTAATTGGCGGATAAAGGCATTTCCTGTAAAGTCTGTAGCATCTGGATATGTGAACCTCTCTGGATTATTTTTAATCCACAACGTCATATCATCAATAGTTAATGGCGGTTTCGCAACACGGTCTGTATTTACTTGGATTGCAAATGAGGTTTTCCCCCATGGGACCTCTAACCCTTCTATCGGCTCTCCGCTATCAGTTTCTAACAAAACTTGTTCGAAACGTTGTGTATTTTCAAATTCAGTTAATAAATCTCCTGAGAGCAACTCATTATCTTTTCCTTGTTTAAAAGCAGCCCCATTTATCCAAATTAGATCAATTGACCCTTCTTTTCGATCAACTGATTTTTCATTTTGTAGTTTACTAATAAAATCATTCGTTTCCATAGCAACCCGCTTTAATTCAATATCGTATTGTTTTAATACATAGGGAGCGACGGTTTGATCAATATACATATTAATATTTTCATCGCCTCCCCACATGTAAAATTGAACAGGCTCCCTTTCATTTCCACATCCAACTAGGAATAGAAGTAGTAGGGATAATCCTATATTTTTTTTCAAGACAATCCCAACTTTCAATTATTAGCTGTTTCATTAAATAAACTTACATATTCGCCGTATCCATTTTCTTCAAGTTCGGCTTTAGGAATAAATTTCAATGAGGCGGAATTCAGACAATACCGTAATCCCGTTGGCTCTGGTCCATCATCAAACAGATGACCTAAGTGCGAATTACCATGTCGACTTCTTACTTCCGTCCGCTTCATTCCGAGCGTACTGTCTTCAATCTCAATCACGTTTGCTGGTTCTAATGGTTGTGTAAAGCTAGGCCAACCGGTTTTAGAATCAAATTTATCGAGTGAACTAAATAAAGGTTCACCAGAAATGATGTCGACATAAATACCATCTTCATAGTTTTTATCGTACTCATTGTCAAATGGCGGTTCTGTTCCTTCATTCTGTGTCACTTCAAATTGAATGTCCGTCAACATATCTCGCAACTCTTGTTCACTGTATTTTTTATATGATTGTATATCAAGAGTAGGTTGATTTTCCCAAGTTTCTTCTATGAATTGATTGCGACCTGAGTTCCCACGATAGTATTCATAGCGGCTCTCGTTTTTTAAATAATAATCTTGATGATATTCTTCCGCTTCGTAAAATGTCATAGCTTCTCGAATAGGTGTAACAATTTCCCCGTCAAAAATATCACTATCTTGTATTTTTTGCTTGGATGCTTCCGCTATTTCTTGTTGTTCTTCATTTGTATAAAATATAGCTGTGGCATATTGTTTCCCACGATCGACAAACTGACCATCAGCATCTGTTGGGTCTACTTGACGCCAAAAAACATCAAGTAATTGTTCATATGAAATAATGTTTGGATCAAATGTAATTATTACTGATTCTAAATGGTCTGTGTTTCCTGATGCTACGTCATTATAGGCAGGATTTACTTCCTCACCACCTGTATATCCAGAAACAACAGATTCAACACCTATTAATTTTTCAAAAGGAGGCTCCATACACCAGAAACATCCACCTGCAAAAATGGCTGTTTGTTCATGATTATACGAAACTGGCTCACTACCATTCGATTTTGCATTCTGATAATTCATAAATAGAACCAAGCCAATAACTAGCACAATTCCAACCAGGGCAAGGAGAATCCATTTAATTTTAAATTTCATCAGCGCCACTCTCCAATCAATTTCTTTCTATTATTTCATATCAAGATAGCATAATGCACCTTAGATGTTTGTAAGATGCGTTACATTAAATCATCACAACATTGGTTCGGTTAGTTTTAATGCGGCTTTACATCTCCTAAACAAAGGCTATCTAATAAGTTATAAGAAAAACCGGGCAAACTGTATCCCCTTATGTTTTCGGGTTGCTTTGGACGGTAAACATACTGCAACATTACCCCAAGAATAAAAGGGATGGAGCGAAGTTTTACTTCGCTCCATCCCTTTCTTACAGGCAATCCTGCGGCTGGTTTTCTTCCGACGCGCCCCTTCAACCAATGGGCATTTCATATTTTTGATTTGGGTTGACGTCCGAAAAGACACTGATTTTATACAGAGGGGCGGC
>NZ_ALJG01000105.1 GCF_000286315.1 Paenisporosarcina sp. TG20
CAGCTTTCGCTGTCTGAAAAATAGATGTTTGTTTTTGCGGGTTGACACACCCGAGATCGAAAGGTTTGTGATGCAGTCCTGGTGGCAACAGAGGTTGCTTTCGCTGCGAACGTTCTTATTTGTGATGGTCAGTGTTTAATTCCTATTCCAGCAACCTACGAGGTGGCGTGGTGTCCGATTGAAAGAAACCGTTTTCAAACAGAACCCCACTGCTTTAGCGGTGGGAGTGTCAGTCGAAATGGTATATGGTATTATCTAACTATCTGATTTTAGCAAAGTAGGAGGATTTTGTATGAAAGGTTTTAGCAAATGGCTGCTTCAACTCGTTGTAGCTCTGTTTAGTATTTTGCTTATAAGTGGCGCTCCACTTCTTATAGCTGGCTTCCAACGAGGTGAATTATTATGGAGAGAGTACATAGAAACAATTCAGTTCCATGTGACAACACTTTTAAAATTCAATGAAATTACAGTCGATTATTACGTTGGACGAAGAGAACCCCGTCAAGTGCCGGTGTTTCCACAACTCTTTGAAAATATCAGTTATTCTTTACAACTATTATTTTTAGCATTGGGAGCGGCCGTATTCTTCGCTTTACTTTGGACATTTATTACGATGGTATTAAATGAAAAAGCACGATCACGAATAAAACTAGTATTCTATTTTTTAGAGTCAATGCCTGATATATTAATCATTTTATTAGCTCAGTTATTAGTCGTGATTTTTTACCAACAAACAGGTATCCTCGTGTCAATGATTGCAGTTATCGGGGATGAACGAATTTATTGGCTTCCTGTGTTGTGTTTAATGATTTTGCCGATGATTCAACTATATCGTTTAAGCATACTTACATTTGAAACAGAAGAACGTCAAATGTACGTAGAACTTGCAAGGTCTTTAGGATTTGCCAAGTCGTTTATTTTGTTCATACATATTTTCCGTAACGCAATCATTAGTGTATTTTTCCAATCGAAAAAAACGATGTGGTTTATGTTATCCAACCTCTTTGTTCTTGAATTAATGTTTAATATTCCTGGTGTAATGTTGTATATGTACGAAAACTTGAGCGGTGTTTTGTTCCTAATTACTGTATTAAGTTTCTTTTTACCAGTTTTCTTGCTATATAGTCTGGGTGAATGGTACTTTATGCGCCGGTTAAATAAGGGAGGTTCCATCATATGATGTCCTTATGGAAACAACCTTTTTTTCTTATTGGCTTTAGTATTATTAGCTTTTTTTTAGTCGGTAGCTTCTTGTTTGAGTGGGTTTTTGGTAATGTGCCTAAGCAAACACTTTTTATTGAGGAAAACGGTCGTGCAATTGAAGCGCCACCCATTTCTCCAAATTGGGAACATCCACTCGGTACAGATCAATTTGGATATGATATGTTCGCGAAAATAATGATTGGTGCCAAGTTCACCATCCTTGCATCAATGGCTGTGGCTGCCTTACGTATGTTGATTGCAGTCCCAATAGGGTTTGCCCTTGGAACGTATTTGCAACGCCACCGTTCATGGATTAATGGATTAATTGATCCCATTCATTATGTACCGATGACTATTTTTGCCGTATTATTATTAACACCCGTATTATGGATGCCGATGGAAGGGTTTTCTACCACCGTCACCGAGCGCATTGTCATTCAAATTGTCATAATGGCATTGATTACAGTTCCCATTATTGCTGCATTAATCGGAAATGAATCAAATCTTTTATACAATGAAGAATATATACTAGCTGCCCGAACACTTGGTGCTAGCCGCAGGCGTATTATTATTAGTCATTTATTCCCGCAAATGCGTGAAAAAATGTTTGTCTTATATGGTCAACAAGTCGTTGAGTCACTCATCGTATTTGCCCATTTAGGTTTACTCCAATTGTTTTTAGGGGGAACCGACGTCGATTATGACCCGATGTTTGGAGATCCCCCAAGATCAATATCGTATGAATGGGCCGGGTTATTTGGGAACACGTTCAACTACTTGCAAGGAGCACCGTGGCTCCCACTCGGACCAGTGATTAGTTTTGCACTCGTCATTTTGGCAATTGCCTTTATGATCGAGGGTTATACGAGAGCAACCAATGGACAAGTGAAATCACAAAAGCGCAAGAAACTGGCATTCGTCACGGATGAAACAATCGAATGGAACAAACAACAATTAAGAGACAAAATGCATCTGTTGAAAACTAGTAAAAAAGAATAAATAAGTGTAGAGAAGGGGGGGGGCTGTCCAAAAAGTCATTGAAAACAACTTTTAATGGCAGTCCTCTTATTATATAAAAACGCTACAATCTATTATGTGTTTTAAATCAACGTGTATAACTCTTGTAAAATGAAAGTAACCCCAAACCTACATTTTTTTAACCCTACTAAATAAAAAGTGGATACTATGTTTAATATAACATGGTATATCCACTTTTTTTTTAATATTATTTTCCATATACATGCTATTGAAATATAGTATGATCTGTATAATATATAAATGGTTTTTAATATAAAGGCGGTGGAAGAAGTTCATTCCACCCGAAGATGATGACGAAAGTAATTTTCTGTGGAAAAAAGTCATTTCCTTACGAGGTATTGAAAATTTACTCAGTGAAAATATCCTTCAAAATGGCTAGCAGCTGGACAATAACCCCATGTTCAAGGCATTTCTAGTATATGGACGGCACTAACATTCTTTTTCTCTACCGCTCAAATCATTAGTAATTGCTTAAAAGGACCGGGTGTACTATGCCTGGTTTTTCTTACAACATAAGAAAGTATATAACTATAAAGAGTCAAGAACCCGTGTTCATGGTGTTTTTAAGTATATGAGACTTACATTTTAAAATGAAATTTGGATACTCTCTTTAAACCGATTAACATGAAGGCGTGATTTTCTATTAAAAAACACACGATTCATCTAGAATTTCCAGAGAAAGTGAAATTTTGTTCAGTGATACAGTCTTGTTTAGTAATTCGATATAATTTATGTGTGAGTAATTACATTTAAAAAATTAAGACGATTTTTTAATTTTATTTTTAGAACTATATTGTTATCAC
>NZ_ALJG01000106.1 GCF_000286315.1 Paenisporosarcina sp. TG20
CCGCCTGTAACGGAAATCAACATAGATTATTAAAGGAGTAGTATGCGGAACCCCTCACAAAACTATCTATTTAACTAAATACTTTGGAATCTCTCCAAGAACACCATCCATCAAATTAGTTGCGGCTAGCTGAGCCATTCTTAAGCGAGTAGGTATACTCGAACTCCCGATATGGGGGATAGCAACGACATTCGGTAATGTCAATAATGGATGGTCGGTTGGAACGGGCTCTTGTTCAAAAACATCTAACCCTGCTGCCCAAATCTTGTTACTGCTCAAAGCATCATATAGTGCCTTTTCATTCACAACACCACCACGCGCTGTATTAATTAAAACAGAGCTTGATTTCATTAACGCTAACTCTTCTTTATCAATGATATTTTTGGTTTCTGGTGTTAAAGGAACTAATACACAAACAAAATCAGACTGTTGGAGTAATGTCTCTTTATCTACGTATTCAATACCTAATTCTTCCTCTACTTTTAATTTTCTTGACCGATTCGAATAAAGAACCTTCATATCAAAACCTTTAGCCCTTTTCACCAAAGCCTCGCCGATTCTTCCCATTCCGATGATGCCAAGTGTGGACCCGTTAATATCCTGTCCTGTCAATTGCATGGGATACCAGGACTTCCATTTACCGTCACGTAAGTAATCAGAGGACTCAATCAACCTTCTTGCAGTAGCCATCAGCAGCGCAAATGTTAAGTCAGCCGTAGTTTCTGTTAATACACCTGGCGTATTGGTAACCATTATTCCTTTTTCGGATGCAGCATTTATGTCAATATTGTTGTAACCAACAGCCATGTTACTAATAATTTTCAAATGGCTTGCCTCATTCATTAGAGACTCATCAATCGTATCAGACACTGTGCACAGAAGACCGTCTACTTTTCGAATTTCTAGCTCAAGTACTTCTCTCGTTACGGGCTTCTCCTCTTCTTCCCACATGCTCACTTCACAGACTTCACGAAGTCGGTCAACCACGATATCAGGCAATTTTCGTGTTATGTATATTTTCGGTTTCATATAATCACTCTCCTTACGCTTGTTTTTCACCTTAATAAACAACACACTCTTATAGAATATTTATTCGACAGTTGTAGATATATTCCTGTCTTTGATTCTATTTCGTTTTTGGGGAATGAAAGAAAAAATCCTATCTATAACAAAACGAAGCAGCCGAAGATACAATTTCGACTGCATTTTTGCTTACTTTATCCTCATAACAGCCCTAATTTCCACTAAAATGGAAACTTTTGATCTTTGTGCATGTTTAAAATAAAGGTTTTAAGGAGCTCCTTAGTAGCTTCTAAATCCCCTAAATCAACTACTTCCACAGGAGAATGCGCATAGCGGGAAGGAATTGACAAGACTCCGGTAGGGATTCCTTTATTGGCATGGTTGACAGCCCCCCCATCTGTACCAATCCCTGGGAAAACTTCTAACTGGTATGGAATATTATTATCTTTAGCCAGTTTAATTAATAGATCTTTCATAGTTTTATGGACGATTAAACTAAAGTCCATAACTTTTATTCCGGTACCCAGCCCAAGTCCTAGTGTCTGATCCATAGTTTCTTCTGGAGTATCACTAACTGCTGTTGTATCAATAGCAATTGCCGCATCTGCATCTAAATGTTCTGCTGCTGTTTTCGCCCCTCGTAACCCTACTTCCTCCTGAACTGCAAAAAGAAATATAAGTTCACCAGCAAATGACACATTATTTATTTCTTCAAGCACCTTAACGAGTACAGCACAGCCTGCTCTATCATCTAAAGACTTAGCTCTTACCCTTTGATGGTTTGCTGGTCCAAATAACACAAACTCTGAACCCCATGTAACTGGAGTTCCAATTTCAATTCCCATATCAAGTACCTCTTCCTTCGAAAATGCACCAATATCTATGTAGAGATTTTGATGTTTCCTTACCTTGGAAGCATCATCAAACTTCATATAATGGGCAGACATTGTTCCTATTAAACCGGATACATGACCTTTTTCTCCCATGACAGTCACCGGTTGAGCTAAAAGAATTCGGTCATCATGACCACCAAGCTTTTCAAAGCGCAATAAACCATTCTCCTCAATTTTCCTAACCATAAATCCAACTTCATCCATATGAGCTGTCAGTAAAATTGTTGGACCTGGCTTATCTCCTATTTTTCTAGCAATTACATTTCCGATTGGATCGATTCGAACCTCATCTACCTTATCAGCTAAATAGTCTCTAAGAAAATAGGATACCGAATGTTCATATCCACAAGGACCTGAAAGGCTCGTTAATGTTTTTAAAATATCTATCATTGTAGTTTCTTCCCTTTCAAAGTAAATTGGATTTTGCTCTATTATTAGATTGATCATCTTTTAGTAGAGTACTAAGTTCAGTATAAAATCAGAACATTTAGAATGCAAGTAGCGGAGATAACATGGGACAACATGCTTAAGAACTTGTAAGTACGAATTTTTCAGAACTATTTGATGATATAAAGTCGCCTGATTTATTATATGTCGGGTGCATTGGTCAATTGTACGAGTAACTCCTTGTTAAGTTGAAAAAATGTGCAGCAAGTTTATACTTTTCATCCATTTAGCACTTTTCGCTCACTCAAATTAGATTTCCGCTCACTCAACACTACTTTTCGCTCACTCAGCAAATAATGACCATTATATCCCAATGAAAATGCGTATACTTGCTGAAACAGACGTCCTTATTATGGGAGTCAGCTTGGAAAATCTTCTTTTTCAATTAAATTAGTTAGAAACCCCTATAATTAGATGATCAAAAGTCAGTCTAAGAAAAACCGGGCAAAGTATGGAGGGCACTGAAAAACTTACGTTTTTTATAGTGTAGTGGTTTTCCAAACAAAAAGAAGGCACTTTCTGTTCGATTTTGAACAGAAAGTGCCTTCTTTCTTTGTCTATTTCTTACTCTTTTTCGTTTATTAGTTTCAGTATTCGTTTAAGATTCACTGCGAATATCGTGGTGGCTCCTTGTATCTCCATGCCAAATAGACCCGCAGACGATGCCGTATCGTACCCGTGTCCATTTTTTAACTCACTATTTTTCGCCGCCACTTTATAGCGTTCCTTCG
>NZ_ALJG01000107.1 GCF_000286315.1 Paenisporosarcina sp. TG20
AACGGAAATCATACCAGAAACCAAAGTGGATACTGTCTACTTTCTTTAAGGACCGGGCAACTTTGCCCGGTTTTTCTTACAATATAAGAAAGTATATGTTTTTCAGAGTTATACTTTTGAACCTGGAGTAGCTATGTCTAGCTCCAAGCGCCAGCCCGCACCTAAGCTTCAGGTCCTCATACGAAAGCAGGCTTTCGATTCGGTCCTTCCAGCGCCGGCGTCGGGCTAGAAGGCGCTTTGCGCTTTTCTTATCTTATTTATTCAATTCGAGGGCAATCCTGTATAAAACATTAACTCCAATACGTAACGATTTTTCATCGATATCAAATCGTTCATTGTGGTGTCCAGCGGCTAGGTCACTTCCTACAACACAATAAGTTGCTTGTCCACCTAGCTCGATCACACGGTTCATAAAGTATGTTGCGTCTTCTGAGCCTGATGGACCTGTGGACCAGGCAGTTATTGTCGAAAATGCTGGATCAGATTCAGCACAAGCAGTTATGCGATTGACAAGTTCTTTACTTGGAATACTACTTAAAGCTTCTCCCACAACATCAACATTGACATCTACTTGATACATTTTCGCAGCACCTTCTAAAACAGATAAGGCTTGATCCCGAATGTATTCATTTATTTCAGAGGATTCTCCACGGGTCTCAATTTTAAGAAAAGCATTAGAAGCTATAACATTTCGGCCACTCCCAGCATTCATAACACCAACATTAACACGTGAGGCACCAGCTGAGTGGCGAGGAATGCCATAAAGTCCTAATACGGCTGAAGCTGCTGCGGTTAAAGCATTACGTCCTTCTTCCGGTTTACCACCTGCATGGGAGGCGATTCCTTTAAATGTCACGTCCATTTTGGTTGTCGCTAAATATCCAGAATTTCCAGCCACGAATTCACCTGTCGGAATGCCGGTCCCTAGATGGGTTGCAATAAAATAATCAACATCTTCTACTACGCCTGCTTCAACCATCGATTTAGCTCCACGTGTGCCTTCTTCAGCAGGTTGGAAAATTAATTTAATGGTACCGGTTAACGAATTCTTATTTTCCATGAGTAATGTGGCTAAACCAAGACCAATAGCTGTATGTCCATCATGAGCGCAAGCATGCATCATGTTGGCATTAATAGAAGCATAGCCATCTTTAAATGGAACATGTTCTTGCGATAAATCTTCTTGAATGTCAAGGGCATCCATATCAACACGAGATGCAGTGGTTGGACCAACCTTACCAGTAGTAAGCGTCGCAACAATGCCAGTCATCCCGCCAGCAAATTTAGGTAACCATTGCAAATTAGCACCATTCTTTTCTGCCCATTTGTAATGATTGTTCAATATTTCTATTGGGGGAACTCCCATTCGAGCTTCGGCAACCATCACTTCTGAACCCACTTTTAAATGATATCCAAGTTTGCTCAAATATTCTGCCACAATTGAAGCTGTACGCATTTCCAAAAATCCAGATTCAGCATACTGATGAAAGTCTCTACGCCAAAAAATTAGTTGTTGATCAAGATTAGTCTCAGGTAAAATACTTGTCATTATTAAAACTCCTTCTCTAATTCAACTAAGAGTATTAAATTGGAATGTCAAATCTTATGGATGAATTTTGATATTCTATCACCTATAAACTTATGACTCATTTCCATATTCGATGCATAATTCTGCTACTAAGGCACAACGTTCTGCAAACAAATCAAATCGAATATGCTCATGTCTAGCATGGGGACCATCTCCTGGAATACCTAATCCATCTATTGTAGGGATACCCAGGGCAGATGTGAAATTGCCATCACTTCCTCCACCAACACTCGATTCTTTAACGTCCATGTTTAAACGTCTTCCAGCTAGTTTTGCTAGTTCGAATAACTGTTGATTTGCTGTGTTTCTTTCTAGAGGCGGTCGATTCAACTCACCTGTAATAGTCAATTTTGCAAGTGGGTTTTTTGGTGTTAATTGTTCGATTCTTTTTATAATACGGTTTGCTTCTTCAGATGATGTAACACGAAAATCGATGTCAATCGAGGCGTATTCTGGTACAACATTACTTAATGTGCCTCCTTGAATAGTTCCAACATTTACTGTTGTTCCTTTTGAGTAATCAGTTAGCTCTTCTAGTTGTAAAACAAGGTTAGCAACTTCTGATATTGCATTGACACCATCTTCATGGTGATTCCCAGCATGTGCACTTACACCTTGTACTTGAAGTTTATAAATACCAACACCTTTTCGAGCTGTTTTCAATGCATTCGTATGTGCTTCAGCAGGTTCCATGACAAATACGGCATCGCATGTTTTCGCAACTTTTTCAATCACGTCTCTGGATGATAAACTCCCAATCTCTTCATCAGATGTGAAAAGAAATACAGGTGATATGGGTAAAGTATCAAGGGTTTTCTCTAGAGAAGTAACAGCCCAAATTGATGATAATAATCCAGACTTCATGTCAAAAACGCCAGGTCCATATAATAACTGGTCTTCTACACGGATGGGAAGTTCCCCTTTTTTCCAGACCGTATCAAAATGGCTGAGGAATAATATTCGAGGTTTAAATGTATCGCTTTTTTCAAATTGAAGGTGATTCCCATATTCTATTTGTGGATGTACTGTACAAATATAATCACTACCAAGTCGTTTATGGATGATATCCCTTATCAAATCTCCGGTTTTATCAACTAAATCTTTTTCCAAGCTTGGGGATTCTGCTTGTAATAGATTTATTAAATCAAATTTAATATCTTGTATATGTTTTAAAATGAAATCATGTGTCTGAGTCATCTACTATACACTCCTTCTATTCATATAAATACATTAACATAATACTTAATAAGTTGAAAAATAAATAAACAAAATAAAATCTGTACTTTCTGAAAGCAACGGGAGCACTTTGCCCGGTTTTTCTCACAAAATAAGTAAGTATATAAATTTAGTGAGCCATGAATCCAGTATTTCCGGTGTTTTAAGGAGTAGGTTCTAGTATGATACTGTTGATTTGCGCTACAGGCGGACGCTTTCCACGGGGCGGGCAGGCGAGCCTCCTCGGTCGCTAGCGCTCCACTGCGGGGTCTCGCCTGTCCCGCTGATCCCGTAGGAGTCGCCGCCTTCCGC
>NZ_ALJG01000108.1 GCF_000286315.1 Paenisporosarcina sp. TG20
TATTATGAAATTGACTCAACTATACTTTTATATAACATAGTCCTAGTACGAATCCCCATCATATCAACCTCTTAAATTAATATATTATTTTCCGCTTCCGATTTTTATAATCTCTAACAAGTTATCACTTTTCTTATGTTTTTCGAACTTTAATTAAAATATATAATAACTTACTTCGCCAATTAGTTAATGTTATACCCCATCACCCAAGCTGTAATTCGATACAGCCATATACTAAATCGAATACAGTTTAAAGGAGATGCCCACTTTTGGTTAATCAATTTTTCCCATTTCTACCCGATGATGACTCACCAGACTTCGGAAGACCTAATTTTCCTGGACCAGGCTTTGAAAGCCCTAACTTTCCCGGACAAAGAGGACCAGGCTTCGGAAACCCAAGTTTTCCTGGACAAGGAGGACCAGGCTTTGGAAACCCAAATTTTCCTGGACAAATTAGACAACCTGGATTCCCTGGACAAGGAGGACTACCCGGATTTCCCGGACAAGGAATACCGCCTGTAGATCGACCCTCTTCTGAAGCACCGACTAGTCCACCCCCTTCCTTTATTCCAACACAACCAGCTATGGCTAGAGATGGCGTTGGGATTTATGCAGTAGATCCGGGAGCAATTCGTGGATGCTTGTACAAATTTACTTATGTATGGTTAAGAAACGGCCGTTCTTTCTGGCTTTACCCTACTTACGTCGGTAGACAATCCATAGCTGGTTTTAGATGGAGTGGCCGTAGATGGAGTTATTATGGAACGGATTTAGAGAGAATTACATCTTTTCAATGTTATTAAATTAACACTTTCTAAAATAGTAAAAGAGGACGTTTTGAAAGTCATCATCCTGACTTTTAAACGTCCTCTTTTCTTTTGATGCTATTAATTCTCTACTAATCTTAAAAAATCTTCGTCATTATCGACTTCTAGAAAAGAATACGCAGATTCTCCTGAGGGATCTTCTAGTGTTGGATCAGCCCCGTATTCATAAAGAATGGATGCCAATTCGTAGTTCTCATCATATAACGCGTTCAATAGTGGAGTTGAGTAGTCATCTTGAATATTCGGATCAGCACCTGCTTCTAATAATAATAGTGCAATATCATTTTCTTGAGAAAAACCAGCATATGTTAAAGCGGTATACCCCTCTGCATCTGTACCGTTTACATTAGATCCTTCTTCAATTAATATATTTATACTTTCCATATCACCATTGTATGCAGCAGTCATAAGTGGGGTTTCACCTTCGGATGTTTCATAATATGCACCTTCTGATAGGAAAGAAGGTATGAAGTTAGCATATACGATTCCTCCCGCAGAAAATAATAAGATAGTTAGCATATAGACTCCAAATATTCCTCCAAATAATAAAGTCGCGCCAAGGGCTATTTTCCCATGATTTGGAACATATGAAGTGTTGCCTTCTACACTCATGTACCGTCCGACGGCTTGAATACGTTTGGGTAAACGCGGATGACTTGATAGTATCTCACTTAACCAAACTGCAACATTCGACTCACTCTTTATTTGTTCTAAATAGGCTTGTTCGTTCACCTCTAAATATAAATCCTTACCTGCTCCTAATATTGTTAGAGCCCTTTTTGCTGCAACCCCATTTTGAGTAAAATATGCTGCTTCCCGGTCACATGTATATTCGCATGACCGGCTATATGCTTGTGATAAAAAAGGAATGAAATTAGAAGGCATTAAAAGCAGATTTTTCCACACATGGCGGCGTTTAATATGGGATAATTCATGAGCAATGATGAAATCTAATTCAGCTGCTCCACCCTGTCTAGCAAGTTCAAATACTTCTGAATAAATAACAACCATGTCACGTCCAAGGAACCTTGTAGCAAAAGCGTTTAAAGCACCTTCCGACTGTACAATAAATACTTCAGGTACTCGCTTTAAACCCATTGCATTTGAATATGCTACTACTCGCTCGTACACATCGGGAAATTGATTTTGTTGCAAACGAATTCCATTACCTCTAATTGATCCGAGCATGATCAAGTTCATATATAACATAACAGCTAGAATACCTATTGCTATACCGATTCCAATAATTGAAACTGCAGCTATGATGTATATAAATACACTAAAAATAATGCTTAAGACGAAGTAAACCGTTTCTCTATCTGATGTTGAATTGTGCGCTTTCATAGACGGCCTCCCTCTTGTATGATATTTACATATAATACTTAATTATATGAATAAATATGAATGTGTCAATAAATTTTAAATTGGAATAAAAATCATTAAAAAGTGATACTATGTAAAAAACATAGTATCACTCACCTTATAAAAATTAGTATTTTAAAAACTTTTGGATTTCCGGGATCAGAAGCTTAGGTTTTTCCATCATACTCATATGTCCAGCGCCCTGTATTAATACTTGAGAAATGGTTTCTTTGTGAACTGAAAATGTTCGGTCAGGCGGGATAACTTGATCTTTTTCACCAGCTATTAAGAGAACCGGAAGAGTGCTATTTTTTAATACAAGATTTCGATCCGGTCTATTTCTCATTGCCTTTAGCATCCCAATTACTCCTTCTTTAGAAGTACCATAGCCAATTTCCTTTGCCTTTTTAACATCTTCTACTTTGTTTTCTAAATTTTCTTGTGCAAATAGTTTTGGGATTAATTCATCAATTAAACTAGATACACCTTCTAAATTAACTTTTTCAATCAATTTATCTCTACCTATTTTTGCTTCCTCAGAATCAGGATGCGCGGTAGAATGTATTAATGAAAAACCATTAAGTCGTTCTTCATACTTCTCTGCAAAAGCTAATGTTATATATCCACCTAAAGAATGTCCAAATAACGTTATTTTGTCCAGCTTTAAACGGTCCAATAACTCTTTTAATGTATCCGCCATATATTCCATTTCATAATTTCCTTTTGAAAAATTAGACTGTCCATGACCTGGTAAATCCGGTACTATGACTCGATTTTTATTTGCTAGAGCAGAAATTACTTTGTCCCAATATAAATGGCTTCCGCAAAAACCATGAAGCAATACAACTGGTTCTCCTTCTCCGAAATCTTGATATGCTAGATTAAGGTTTGATAAATTTATTTGTTGTTGACCCATCATAACAACTCCATTTTTTTAGTTATTATACACATACCCACATTTCAACAAATGTAAGCAGATACATTAGTTTTTTCTAAATAATTCAATAAACTCTACATACTTTGCTGATTTACTATATTAGAGGTTGTTCAAAAAGTATC
>NZ_ALJG01000109.1 GCF_000286315.1 Paenisporosarcina sp. TG20
GGAGTCGCCGCCTTTCACTTCAATCATTCACCTGTTTTAAAATCAACAGTGATATCAATAAATTTTAAAAATCGTCTCAATTTTTAATAATAAAAGTACTCACACATAAATTAATTCGAATTACTGAACAAGAATGTATCACTGAATAAAAATCACTTTCACTGGAGATTCAAGATCAAGCGTGTGTTTTTTGAAAAGGAAGTCACGCCTTCATATTAATCAGTTTAAAGGGAGTAACACCAAAAAATTCCATTTTAAAATATTAGTCTCATATACTTAAAATCAGCATGAACACGGGTTTTTGACTCTTAATAGTCATATACTTTCTGGTGTGTGAAATAATAGATTTAGAAACAAAAAAGCCCCAGTGACTATGTTAGGATTGAAGTACTTAACCAAATAATCCAATCACCCACCCCAGAAGGCCTAGACTCGCAGATAAGACTTCTCCCACTCGTTCTGTAAATGCGAATCAGTACGTTAAATTCAATTTTAAACTCAATGCCAGAATGCATCAATGCAGCGTAAGAAAACGAGTGAACGCCCATTTCTGAATCAAGAAAAAGGTACCTGTTTCATAAAAACTAGGTTAATTACTACTTGTAAAAAAAGAAACTACGGTAGGTGATTTGAGTTACACTAAAAATTGAAAAAAGTATTTAACATTGCACGCTTATCTTGTAAGAAAAGCCGGGCAAAGTACGTCCTGACCTTTAAGAAGGATAAAACTAGAAACCCGTTTATTTCCGCTACGGTGGACGCTTTTCGCAGGCATGGTTTCAGTCTCCTCGGGCAACAGGATGTTGGCCTGTGAGGAGGCTCACCGCCCGCCCCGTGGAAAGCGTCCGCCTGGAGCGCAAATCAGCGGTATCCTACTCCTTAAAATACCGGGTATACTGGATTCATGGCTCACTAAATTTATATACTAGCAAGTTAATCCTCCATATATAATAAAATCAGCATGAACACTGGTTTCTTAGCACAACAATATTAAATACTTTCATATAGCGTAAAAAAAAGCAGTATCTACATAAAGTAGATACTGCTTTTTTATGATACCCGAGGCCAGACTCGAACTGGCACGCCTTACGGCACCGCATTTTGAGTGCGGCGTGTCTGCCATTCCACCACTCGGGCAAAATAATACAACAGACTTAAGAACAATAGTATGGAGGCGGCAACCGGATTTGAACCGGTGGTAGAGGTGTTGCAGACCTGTGCCTTACCACTTGGCTATGCCGCCACAAAATAAAAATGGAGCGGAAGACGAGGTTCGAACTCGCGACCCCCACCTTGGCAAGGTGGTGTTCTACCACTGAACTACTTCCGCAACACTATTGGGGAACCTGGATTCGAACCAGGGCGTGACGGAATCAAAATCCGTTGCCTTACCGCTTGGCTATACCCCATTAATAAGATGGGGCGAACGAGGGGAATTGAACCCCCGAATGTCGGAATCACAATCCGATGCGTTAACCACTTCGCCACGCCCGCCAAAGTTTTTTTAAAAGTGCTATTATTTAAAATCATATAATTTAGAAAAATGGGGCGAACGAGGGGAATTGAACCCCCGAGTGTCGGAATCACAATCCGATGCGTTAACCACTTCGCCACGCCCGCCACAACTTGAAATTAAATTTATAATTGGCAGGGGCAGTAGGAATCGAACCCACATTGGAGGTTTTGGAGACCTCAGTTCTACCGTTAAACTATGCCCCTAAAAACAAAATGGTGGAGGGGGGCGGATTCGAACCGCCGAACCCGAAGGAACGGATTTACAGTCCGTCGTGTTTAGCCACTTCACTACCCCTCCACTTGATGATGGTGCCGGAGAAAGGACTTGAACCCTCAACCTACTGATTACAAGTCAGTTGCTCTACCAGTTGAGCTACTCCGGCTAGCTAAAAATTATTAATGGTGGCTCAGGACGGAATCGAACCGCCGACACAAGGATTTTCAGTCCTTTGCTCTACCGACTGAGCTACTGAGCCACATTTAAATTTGTGCTAAACTTTGAATCTCTTTGTCAGCTTCATTCGTGCAGTCAGTCACGTACTTAAGTACGCTCCTTCATTTACTCAATCGCTTCCTCGACCTTCTTTGTTTATCCCAAATTTATAAAAAAATCAATTCATAAAAAATGGCGGTCCCGACCGGGATCGAACCGGCGATCTCCTGCGTGACAGGCAGGCATGTTAACCGCTACACCACGGGACCATTTGGTTGCGGGGGCAGGATTTGAACCTGCGACCTTTGGGTTATGAGCCCAACGAGCTACCGAACTGCTCCACCCCGCGATAATAAAATTTGTTTTAACACAGTAATTTTTACTGTATTGTATAAATAATGGTGGAGGATGACGGGCTCGAACCGCCGACCCTCTGCTTGTAAGGCAGATGCTCTCCCAGCTGAGCTAATCCTCCAATAAAAAGAATGAAAAGCGGCGTATTTCGTTGTCACTTGCACAGGATGTGCTGGCTTCTACGTTGCCACAGGACGTGGCGAATTTAGTAGAAGAACATTTCCCTACTTGTTTCTTAGAACTACTTGCTTTTGATGCTTTTTACGAACTGGTTAAAGTTACGTAAATTTGGTGACCCCTACGGGATTCGAACCCGTGTTACCGCCGTGAAAGGGCGGTGTCTTAACCGCTTGACCAAGGGGCCTTACTAGTAGAAGAAAATCACTGGCGGAGAGCAAGGGATTTGAACCCTTGAGACAGTTTAACCCGCCTACACGAATTCCAATCGTGCTCCTTCGGCCACTCGGACAGCTCCCCAATATGGCTCCGAAGGTAGGACTCGAACCTACGACCATCGCATTAACAGTGCGGTGCTCTACCACTGAGCTACTTCGGAATAAAAACATTTCACTAGACTAAGTGTTTTGAAAGACAAGATTTATTATACCAAGTCTTGCAACTTTTACAAGTGTTTTAGTAAAAAAAAATATTTGTTCAAAACCGAATAACATTTTTCTTTGATTAAAAAACACTCTGCAAAGAGTATATTTGGTGGAGCCTAGCGGGATCGAACCGCTGACCTCCTGCGTGCAAGGCAGGCGCTCTCCCAGCTGAGCTAAGGCCCCTAAGAACTATGGTGGGCCTAAATGGACTCGAACCATCGACCTCACGCTTATCAGGCGTGCGCTCTAACCAGCTGAGCTATAGGCCCTCTTAGGAAATTCATATATATGAACCTTCAAAACTGAACGCAAAACGTCAACTTACAGACCCAAGGTCTGTATTCCGATATTATCCTTAGAAA
>NZ_ALJG01000110.1 GCF_000286315.1 Paenisporosarcina sp. TG20
GAAGCCATGCCCGCGAAAAGCGTCCACCGTAGCGAAAATAAACGGGTTTCTTTGGTTACCCTTCGTAAAAGGACCGGGCGTACTTTGCCCGGTTTTTCTAATGAATTAAAATTATATAACACAAGTTATTCTTAAAAAAATACATAATTTCCATGGACATTATAATATTGTCAAAATTGTGACAGTATATATTATCGAACTACTTACATTTGAAGTAACTGGGCGTAACGAATATGATAGAGAAAGAAAAGTTTTGGCAAGAGAGGAATTCACTAAATGAAAATTAGCGATTTTTCAATAAAGCGTCCTGTATTTACAACAGTTATTATGTTTTTAGTAATTATATTAGGAGCAGTATCATTTTTTAAAATTCCAGTTACCTTGATTCCTGAGCTAAATCCACCAATTGGAGTAGTTGTAACAAGTTATCCTGGTGCAAGCCCAACTGAAGTAAGTCAAAAAGTTACAAAGCCACTCGAAAGAAGTTTATCAACTTTGCCAGGAATAAAAAATTTATCTTCATCTTCTCAAGAAGGTGCAAATTTTATTTTATTAGAATTTGATTGGACGACAAAAATAGATGACGTACAATCGGATATCATGCAAAGTATTGATCAAACACCAATTCCAGATCAATCACAAAAACCTCGATTTTTAAAATTTGACCCTGCACAATTTCCAGTAATTCAGCTTTCACTTCGTGCGCCTGAAAATGGGGGAGACGTGCGTGTAATTGCAGAGCAATTGGAACAAGATTTACGTAGGACGATAGGGGTTGCAAGTGTCAATGTTTCTGGTTCGCTAATAGAAGAAGTACAAATTTCGCTGGATCAACAACAGTTAGAAGACAAAGGGTTAGCACAATCTGATATAGTGCAATTGATTCAAGCGAATAATATCTCATTTCCTGGTGATCCAATTGAAACAGAAGATGGCAAGCAATTAACAACTAGAATTATTAGTACTTTGACGACAGTTGAAGATATTCAAAACCTTGTTGTTACAGTTAACCCATTAGATGGTGAAAATATAACCATTGCAGATGTAGCGATTGTTGAATTAACTGAACAAGAGATAGCGTCAGAAACGCGTGCGAATGAAGAACCAGCTGTATTAATGTCTGTTCTGCAAGAGTCAGGAGCTAATACAGCAAGTGTTTCTACTGCTTTTAAGGCTTCTCTAGAGGAACTTCTTCAAAAAGAAGAGTTTAAAGGTGTAGAAGCAGATATTTTATTTGATCAAGGAGATTATGTGAAGTTAGCTATTAATAATATCGGCTCTGCACTTGCCTTTGGGGCACTATTCGCTATGCTCGTCTTATTTGTATTCCTAAGAGGAGTTAAAAGTCCGATTATTATTGGTATTGCAATACCTTATTCAGTGATCGTGACATTTGTCTTAATGTTTTTTGCTGATTTCTCATTAAATATTATGACGTTAGGAGCACTAGCATTAGGAATTGGAATGTTAGTTGATAATGCGATAGTTGTCATTGAGAATATCGATAGACACTTAGCTATGGGAAAAGACTCCAAGCTAGCAGCTTCTGAAGGAACGAAAGAAGTATCGGGTGCCATTATCGCCTCCACAATCACAACAGTGGCAGTGTTCGTCCCTGTTATATTCATTTCAGGTTTAATTGGTCAAATTTTCACAGAGTTTGCTTTAACGATTTCATTTAGTTTGATTGCTTCTTTAGTTGTGGCATTGACTGTCATTCCGATGCTAGCGAGCCGTATGTTGAAAAAACCTAAAGGCGACATTGAAGCGAAAAGAAGACGTTCAAAATCATACAATAACTTCGAACGTTCAGTAAAATGGGCACTTGCACATCGTCTTATAGTACTGATGGTAACAACTGTTCTATTAGGAGTTGGTGTATTAGGATTATTCCAAGTCGGTACTGAATTTTTACCAGCAACAGATGAAGGTTTTGTGAGTGTAAGCGTTGAGTTGGAAAATGGAGTATCAATGAACGCTACCAAAGAAGTTGTAGAAAAAATAGAAGATGTGCTAAAAAATGAAAAAGATGTAGATGTATACGTCAGCTTAATTGGTGGGACACAACAAGGGCAGTCACAAGGCTCTTCAGAAGCTAATGAAGCAGAAATGTATGTGAAACTTGTCCCATTAGATAACCGAGACCGCTCAATATTTGATTTCGTAGATGAAGTACAACCGAAAGTGCTTAATGTTATTGGAGACGAAGCAGAAGTTAGTTTTAATTTACAAACTGCGGCCGGGTCAACTCCAAACTCACTTTCGTTTACAGTAACAGATTTAGATAAACAACGTTTAGACAAAGCGGTCACAGATATTCGAACGTCTTTAAATAAACTTGAGTCAATTAACGAAATAACAAATGACTTGGAAAATACGGTTGACGAAATTCAAATGACCGTTAACAAAGAAGCTGCTACTGAATATGGACTTGCGCCAGCTCAAATTGCTCAAACGGTCACAAGTGTGACACGTGGGGATTTTGCTACACAGATTCTTTCTGAAGATGATCAAGTGTATGGTGTTTTTGTGAAATATGATGAGAACTATCGCAGTAGTATTGGACAACTTAAACAATTAAAACTGCGTACACCTTCTGGTCAATTTGTTGAGCTGCAAGATGTAGCGGATATCGAAATTGCACAAGGTCCAGTTTCTATTCGTAGAGTTAATCAGGCTGGCTCAGTCAACTTTACTCTTAAATATGATCCATCCTATTCTTTGGGTGAAATGTCAGATCAAGTAGACGAAGTTATTGAGAACTTAAAGTTGTCAGAAGAAACAGACATAACTTTTGGTGGGGATCGCGAACTATTTGAAGGAGCAATTGATGATATGACGCTAGCTGTTATACTGGCAGTTATTCTCGTTTATATCGTAATGGCAGCTCAGTTTGAATCTTTTAAATATCCGTTTGTTATTATGTTCTCAGTGCCTTTAATGATTATCGGGATTGCGTTTGGTTTGTTTACTACCCAAACACCAATTAGCATTACAGCTGTTATTGGAATACTAGTGCTTGTTGGTATTGTTGTAAACAATGGTATTGTATTAGTTGATTTTATTAATAAGCGAAAAGAAGATGGATATTCTTCTTATGATGCCATTGTTTATTCATCACGAGACCGAGTAAGACCCATATTAATGACTGCCTTAACAACGATTCTTGGGTTAGCCCCACTGGCAATCGGTCTTGGTGAAGGGACAGAAATTAATCAACCAATGGGGATTGTTGTTATAGGTGGATTAATTAGTTCAACGTTATTAACTCTTTATGTTATTCCTGTTATTTATAGTTTATTTGACCGAGAAACACGACGTTCAACCCCGAAAAATAAATGATAAGTGAGTCAATTTCATAA
>NZ_ALJG01000111.1 GCF_000286315.1 Paenisporosarcina sp. TG20
TTAATTGTTAACAGGCGTTTTTAGATAATATACATATTTTGCTGTAGATAGTGGGTGACCTTCAAAATACTCATCAAATTCTTCGATATAAGTAAAATTATTGCGTTCATAAAACGCACGACCTTTTCGATTTTCACTTTCTACGTAAACATGCAATTGATTAGCATCTTTAATATTCCGCAAACCCTCACTTAATAACTGCTTGCCATATCCTAAATGTTGATGAGATGGTAGAAGGTAGATAGCAGTAAGTTCTGAGTCCCCATCTTCATCGATGCGTGTAAAATTTGCAAAACCGACAACTTCATTATTATGAATGGCAACATAAACAGCAGTCTTTTCTAAACGTTTCATCATCATGGCATTCGAATACGATCGTTCAATAAATAAATTTTGAATTTTAGTTGGTATAATGCCTTCATAAGTATCATTCCAAGTTATTTTTGCAATTTGCTTTACTGCAACAATATCGTTTAGTGTCATCGCTCGTATCAAATTGTATCACCTCAAAATTCTTTCAATCATCATACCAAATATTTCACTAGTATGCTATACATGTGGAATAATAGGTACAAAAGGAGTGGAATATATGTGGAGTATCAAACCTTTTCAGGTGCTATCGACAACTGAGCTTTATACATACTTGCAACTTCGGGTAAATGTATTTATTGTTGAACAATCTTGTCCATATCCTGAGTTAGATGGTTACGACATAGACGCGTATCACCTCTCTTATATAGAAAATGATGAATTACTTGCATACGGGAGAATTTTGCCTGCTGGAGTCAAGTATGGTCGTATTTCTATAGGTCGCGTGATAGTAGATCGAAAATCAAGGGGTAGGGGACTAGCTAAACAATTAATGGAACAAGCTATTTTATTTAGTACAGACAAATGGGGAAATGGTGAAATTCAGTTACAAGCACAATCTCATCTAAAAGATTTTTATGGATACTATGGTTTTAAGCCGATTTCTGAAGAATATATGGAAGATGGAATCCCCCATATTGATATGCTAAAGTAGTATGTTTAGTTTAAATTTACTTTGTAGTAGAAATTAAGTTTTGAATTGAAAATATGGGGTATCTATAAGTATAAATAGAAATTGAATTATTGGAGGAGTGATTAAGATGGCAAAAGGAAATAATCGTTCACTACTATTAGCTGGTTTGGCTGCGGGTGCATATGCCTATTTTAGTAAACAAGATAATCGTGAAAAAGCTAAAGTAGCTTTCAATAACACTAAGACCAAGGTTAATTCGTATCTAGATTCGCATAAAAAGGATGCGGAAATGACGAAGGTCGGTCATCCACATCCACAGGATATTGAAGATAACACCATGGTTGATGAAGGTGCTTTGACAAGCGTTCAATATTATAACAAAGAAACTCAAGATCAAATGAAAGAATCGGAAAAAATAGATAGCGATGATACACAAACAAAACCGACAATGGAAAAAAAGGTCGATTTTAGTAAAGCATAAGAAAAGAAAGGCTACGCTGAACTTTCAGCGTAGCCTTCTGTTTTTCCTAAAAGCCCAAAGAACGTCTAAAGTAGCTAGCATAACGTTGACTGACTGGAATTTTTGTTCCATCGGTCATTTCTAATAAAAAAGTAGAGTGCGAATCCGGTTGAATTTCCTTAATGAAAGCAATATTAACGATGTAAGATCTATGACATCTTAAAAATGACTCTGAGGAAAGAAGTAATTCTAATTCACTTAAATTTAAACGATGATATCCTTCACGTTCCTCAGTTTTGACAAAGGTCTTTCGAAGTTGAGTTTCTAAGAAGAGAACCTGATTATGTTTTACTGGATACCAATGTTCACCCGTTTTTATAGTTAGAAATTGACTTAAGAAAGGCGATGGTTGTTGTGGCAAAATAACGGTCACGGCGCCTTTTATTTTGCCCTCCTCAATAATGGGCATACTCATACCGTAATATGAAACGCCAAGTATTTCAGAGTCAATTAATTCGTTTACTTTCTTGCCGTAGAGAAGAGCTTTATGAGTCGCTGTGCCTTCTTTAATTAAATCACCTGGCTGTATTTTTAAATCAATTTTTTTGCTGGGTTGATAATACACATATTCACTACTGTTTGAGATCGCAATGGATGCTTGCTCAGGGAAGAAATCATGAATAACTCTCATGATTTCATTAATTGATTTTGTGTCCAAATTAATGCACCTCTTTATAATGCCATTTTAGCATATAAATCACTTAGTAGTGATATGAAAAAGGTTGGACTCAGTTCATTACTTTTGATATAGATTTGAAAAGTAGTAGTCATATAAGTTATACTTTCTTTGGACTACAAAAGTATTTATTTCACAAGGGAATATGTGGTATTGAAACTTGGTCTTTAAATAAGGTATACTTTTCAATAGTTTAAAAGATGAAGGTGAAAATTAATGAAGAAGAAAATTGGATTATTATTAATATTGGCTATGTCCGCTATTGTTCTGAGTGGTTGTGCGGGAGTTGAAAATAAGGAAGGCTATTTTTATAATATCCTAGTAAAACCTTTCGACTTTCTACTTACTTTTTTTGGAGATTTATTTAATGGGAGTTTCGGCTTAGCCATTATAGCGATTACAGTTTTGATTAGAGTTGTATTAATGCCATTAATGCTGCGTAACTACAAGAATCAACAGGGCATGAAACTTAAAATGGATGCTATGAAACCAGAAATGGATGAAATACAAAAGAAAATTAAAGCAACCAAAGATAAACAAGAGCAAACAAAATTGCAACAAGAAATGATGGGTCTGTATCGGAAACATAATGTAAATCCGTTAAACATGGGTTGTTTGGCAATGATAATTCAAATGCCAATCATTATGGGTCTGTATTTTGCCATTTTATATTCTCCAGATGTTAAGAGCCATCCATTTTTATGGTATAGTCTTGGTTCGCCAGACGTAATTATGACGCTTATTGCTGGAGCAGTCTATTTTGTGCAAGCTAAAGTGTCTTTGTGGACCGTGCCAGAGCAACAAAAAAATCAAATGAAAATGTTTATTTATATCTCTCCAATTATGATTATGTTTGTTTCATTTACATCCATGTCAGCACTACCGCTTTACTGGACGGTTGGTGGGTTACTGTTAATATTCCAAACTTATTTAGGTCGTAAGTTTTATTCAAATCATCCAGAAATAGTATTAGATGAGACACAAGACACAACAGATACAACAGAAATATCAGAATCAACAGAACAAGAAACACAAGAAACACAAGAAACACAAGAAACACAAGAAACACAAGAAACAAATGAAGTGAAAGAATCAAAGAAATCGCAACGAAGAAAAGAAAGAAATCGAAGAAAAGAAACATAAGTGATAGTCGGTGCTTCTTGAGCACCGATTTTTGTGCGACGGGCAGTTA
>NZ_ALJG01000112.1 GCF_000286315.1 Paenisporosarcina sp. TG20
GCAGGAACACTAAGGAACGAAGGCTAAGAACGCCACGTCGCGGGCCAACATCCTGTTGGCCCGAGGAGATTGAACCGAGCCCCACGGAAAGCGTCCGCATGGAGCGAAAATCATCTTTGTTCGGATTTTATTACTAGATTTTTTATTATGAAATTGACTCACTTAATAGCATTTTAAAAATCAAATAATGAATCGCCGTTTGCGTCTGCTTCTTTCATGCGCTCGCCTGACGAAATGGATTTTACTTCTGATATTGGATTTGGCTTTTGATTTTGCACGCTTGAAGACTTCACGTCAGGTTGTTCACTTAACGCTACGTCGCTTAGTGCGCGAATGGCTAGCAATGCCTCACGAATACTTCGTTCGTCGTCTTTTTCTTTGGCAATGGAAACATATTTTTCTATTTCGGTGACAACTCTACTTAATGGAATCATGTCAAGCCACCCTCCTTTTGAAAAAAACCTCTTAGCCTTCACTTTACCATGAAATCTACTTCAAACAAAAGTCTATCGGCTGTATTCCCCACTCTGTTAAATGCTTATTAATTTTGGAATAGGGTCTACTTCCGAAGAAACCACGATATGCACTCAGTGGACTTGGGTGAACGGATTCGATGATCGCGTGGCGAGAAGTGTCTATCAAATTTCTTTTCATTTGTGCTGGTTTTCCCCACAACACAAAAACCACAGGAGTTTCCCGTAGTGAAAGCTTGCGAATGACCTCATCTGTAAAGAGTTCCCACCCCTGCCCTTTATGAGAATGTGCTTGGCCCTCTTGAACGGTAAGAACCGTGTTTAGAAGGAATACTCCTTGTTGAGCCCACTTTGTCAGTGTTCCTTCAACTGGAATTGTACATCCTAGATCATTATTGAGCTCTTTTAACATATTTCGTAAACTCGGAGGGTGTTTGACCCCTGGTTGGACTGAAAAACTCATCCCATGTGCTTGACCTTGACCATGGTATGGATCTTGGCCAACAATCACAACTTTGACGTCTTCATAAGCTGTTTCTTCAAAAGCACTCCATAAATCCTCCAATGCTGGATAGACAGTTTCGTTTGTGTATTGTTCTTTCAAGAACTCTCTTAATTGTAGATAGTATGGTTTGTCGAATTCAGCCTCAAGAACATGTTGCCAATCATTATCAAATATCATTTTGACGAGCCTCACTTTTTAAATTCGACAGTGACATCGTACTCAACCAATGAAAACATCTCAGCAACAGAACGTGCTGCATTTTCTTCGGCAAGAACTAATACCCCTTGGCCGGTGGTTTCTTCCATCATTAGTCTCTCTGCTTCTGCCGCTAACTCATAAGCGTCTGTTATATCAGCTTTCTCACGGAATAACCCTTCGTATGAAAACACTTCAACTTGTTCGAAGAAGATTTCAGGTCCGCCCAAAAATTCTGCTTTAGGTAGTGTAAGAGTAGCCGTTTTTGCTTCTTCATCTACCACAATATCGTCTTGTTGAAGTTTTGAAAGATCAATACCAGCCTTAACTGAACCAGGTATAACCACTAACAGTTGACGTTTTGTTCCAGGTAAGTTTAACCCGATTTCTTGGCCAAAAACCGCATTATCTTCACGTTGAATCAACACTTTTGTGTAAGCTTCTGCAGTTGCCAATTCATTCAATGATTGAATTTTTTCTAAAAATGTTCCTTTATTTTCTGTGAAGGTACTCCCTTGGATCATTCCAAATGCAATTAAAGGAATAATACCTATGAGCACTATTAATCCTATCAGGAACAACATGAACTTCTTTCTCCAAATCGACGTGATAAGTGAATTAACTTGCCTAAATCCAGATGATGGTGGTTGAACACTTTCAAGAGTGACGGCTATTTCATCTTGTGCTTTTAATTCTTCAAGATATTTTTCAAGTTCTTTAATCCTCTGTTCTTTTGACATCATTCTCCCCTTTTCTATCATTTTCGATATGATTCTAGTATGTTTACCATATCTCAAAGTTTCAATTTGAACAACTTCTATACGAATGATAGGATAAAATAGAGGTGAACGTAACGTGGCAGACTTTCAATGGCGAGAGAAACTAAGAAAGACCCAAGAATCAACAAAACAAGTTAGCCTAGTTCCTGAACAAGCAAAATCACTTGGATTTGGTTGTTTCACAATTGGCATGATTATCATGTGCCTATTTTTCGCAGTCATTGGAATTGGTCTGTTTGCACAAAGCAACCTACTTTTCGGAACAGTCTCCATCATCATTTCTTTAGGTATTGGGTACATGACTTTTCAATTGATTCGAGCGGAAAAGATTCCATAATTTTAATTTCTTATAAAGTTTGATAATATTAATTACAGTAAATCATAGAGACGAGGTATTACTACAATGACACTAAAGAAAACATTAACGATTGCAGGTTCTGATACTTCAGGCGGAGCTGGAATACAAGCTGATTTAAAAACTTTCCAAGAACACGGTACATTTGGTATGAATGCATTAACCGTGATTGTTACAATGGACCCTGAAAATGGTTGGGGACATGGAATACATCCTATTCCAATAGATACATTGAAAGCTCAATTAAAAACTGCATTATCAACTGGAGTGGATGCTATTAAAACGGGCATGTTGCCTACTGTTGATATTATTGAAACTGCAGCTGATGCTATCGATCGCTCTGGTCTCGAGAAAGTGGTTATTGACCCTGTACTTGTTTGTAAAGGTGAAGACGAGGCACTATTTCCAGAGAATGTGGATGCGATTGTAAAATCATTGCTCCCTCGTGCTTTAGTTGTTACACCAAACTTGTTCGAAGCTGGACAACTTTCAGGATTAGGCACATTAACCACAATTGAAGATATGAAACAGGCTGCCGTGAAAATTCACGAAGCGGGTGCAAAGAATGTTGTGATTAAAGGCGGTAAGCAGTTAACACATGAAAAAGCAGTTGATTTGTTCTTTGATGGTTCAACTTTCACTTTACTTGAATCAGTAAAAACAGATACTACTTATAATCATGGAGCAGGCTGTACATTTGCAGCAGCCATTACAGCAAATCTAGCAAACGGTCTTGATGTAAAAGAGTCCGTGTTGGAGGCTAAAAAATTCGTTTCTGCTGCAATTGCACATGGATGGAAACTGAATGAATATGTAGGTCCAGTTATGCACGGAGCTAAAAACCGTTTCGGTGCACCAGAAATCACAACATCAGAAATATAAAACGACTGATCAAGGCACCCCATCTTATGTGATGGGGTGCCTTTTTACGTGGTAATGTTAATGAGTGATTTGGTTGTAATGATTGGGTTCAACATTGTAAGATCTCTAAAATTTTAAAATAAGAAAAACCGGGCAAAGTACGCCCGGTCCTTTAAGTCAAATGATTTAAGTATCAATCTAGAAGGACATTCCATATAGTATCGACTTTGGTTTCAGGTATAATTTCCGTTACAGGC
>NZ_ALJG01000113.1 GCF_000286315.1 Paenisporosarcina sp. TG20
CTCAAGCCGAAAGTCGGGCTAGCTTCAGTCGATATTCATATAAGAAAAACAGCTTGTACCTTAGTAGGCACAAGCTGTGTTTTTCGAGTTATTTATTTTGTAATGAAGTCAATTACAGTCGCTATGGTGAAAATCGCTGCAAAGAAAACAAATGATACAACGAATCCAACACCCGAGTCAATTGCATCGTTACGTTTGGATTGGACATTCTTTTCAAATTCGTGCATTTGCAATCCCTCCTAATATCAAGTTAATTATAAGGGATTGTCACAAGAAAATCCATAAACAACAAGTTTATTTCCTTGATTTCCTGCGAATGACACACTTTGTTCAAACAAGCTCTAGTTTTAAGCGTTTTAAAAAGTAAAAATTGTTCCACATACTTTGGTTAGTTTAAGCTTGGCTCTGTTTGTTGCCAAGGGCGATTTGTATGTCCCTAAAGGAATGAAAAAGAGATAGCTTAGTTTTTGATGTCAGAATAATTATCCTGTATCACATGAGTCCTCCTTTGAGGTCATGAAGTTGTTCAGCTAGGTGTCAATCAAAACTGTTAAAAGAGTGGTGCTATCTCTTTCCTCATTTCATGTATAATGGAAAAGAATTTGTATAAAAGGAGGTGCCTTATGTTCTCAAAGACTTGGAAAAATATTCAACAAGGTGAATTTAGTCCGGTTTATTTGCTCATGGGTACAGAGCATTACTTTTTTGACGAAACAGTTCGTCGAATAAAAGAATCGCTGAATCAAAATGGAGAAACGGATATTTTAAATTTTGATTTAGATGAAGTACCTGTTCAATATGTTATTGAAGAAGCGGACACTGTTCCTTTTTTTACTGATCGGAAATTAATTATTGCCAAAAATGCCTCTTTCTTAAAAGCAACCGAAAAAGGGAAAGAAAAAATAGAACATGATTTAAAGAAATTTGAAAGTTGGATTCAGAATCCGTCAGAAACAGCCATCACGATTTTTATTGCACCTTATGAAAAATTAGACGAACGTAAGAAAATAACAAAACTGATGAAAGAAAAAACACTCTTATTAGTTGCTAAACCGCTAGATGGAAACGATTTAGTCGTATGGGTTAAATCGATTGTGGCATCTGAGGGAAAAACCATGACGAGCGAAGCAGTTAACCGATTAATTGAAACAATAGGGCATGACCTCGTTCAATTACGGTCTGAAATACATAAAATGGCGACCTATGTAGGTGAAGAAAAGGAAATTACGCAAGAAGATGTTGAACTATTAATGACGCGTACATTAGAACAGGATGCATTTCAACTATTGAATGCCTATTTACTTGGAGACACAACAACAGCTTTAACAGTCTATCATGATTTACTAAGACAAAAAGAAGAACCGATTATGTTAACCGCATTGCTTGCATCTCAAATTCGGCTAATGTCAAATGTACAATATTTGCAGAAAAAGGGTTATCATGCCCAAGCAATCGCAAAACAATTAAAAGTAAATCCATACCGGGTTAAATTAATTGTGGAAAGTAGACAACAATTTGGAGAAGATCGTTTATTGAAAGTGTTACATACACTAGCAACAGCAGATTATAAATTGAAAACTAGTAGCGGTCGACGAGAACGAATTTTAGAACTATTTTTGATGAATAGATTATAACCAGAATGGTCTAAATAATGATGGAAATTTAATTTGGACTACAGAAGAATATTCAATTAAAATACTTCAAAAAAGTCTTACAAGTGAAGAGAAAAAGCATATCAAAATGCTGTGTATGAAATCATAGAAGGAGCCATTCACTCAATATTATGTATGATTGATCGAGTAGATGAACTGGTTGGAAAATTATCTATTGATTTAATAGACAATGAAACCAATGAATCATTATCAGGAAACACAGCATTACATGAAGAATTTATGCGCTATTTTAAGATATAGAAGATGAGGACTATAAAAATAAAGAATTATAATAACGTGCTGTTAAGGAAGTTTAATGAAGACGACTACTTCCTCATGCGGGTGTTATGTCAACATTCTTATCATTTTTGAATCTAACATGGTGTGTTATTATTAGTGATTCAGCGAAAAATTAAGGCGTGAAAACATCGGGACATATTCACTTCTTGATGAAGATGTTCAATCCTTGATCTGAAAGCATCACTTTAGGATACATCAGCATTTACCATGAAGACATACATGCTGCTGTTGAAACCCTGGACCTTTAAGGTCATCAATCAGAATGAATCTAAAGGTGTGCACAGTATAATGACAATAAAGTTTTTTAAATAGTGCTGTAAAGATGGAGGGGTAATAGTGAATATTTCAAATAAGTACAACCTTAATGAACGTGAATCAAAGTTTTTATTAAAGAAAAGTGTTGTTGGACTGATCCATTCGGCTTCACGCTTAGAAAATGTGAACACAACCTTTCCGCAAACAAAAACTATTGTAGAAGGCATGAGTGTAAGTGGGATTAGCATGGATGATGTACAAGTTATTCTTAATCTTAAAAATGCGTATCAATATGTTTCAAAATTACCTTCGGATACTATTTTTAATCTGATGATAGCTTGTAAAATAAACAATTTTATATCCTATAATGAATCACTGGAATGGGGCGTTTTACGAACAGGTAATGTAGGAATACATGGAGTTGACTATACACCTACAATTCCAATTGAATCCGAAGTAGTCTCTGCTATTAATGAAATTATGGGTAGCAAAGTTACACTAACACACAAAGCATTGAAGTATATGTATTATGGTATGCGAACACAACTATTTTGGGATGGAAATAAGCGTACAGCAATTGTTTCTACAAATGCAATTATGATGTTAAATGGCTCGGGTATAGTTAATATCAGCGAACAGCAATTAGAGTATTGGAATCAATTATTATCAGAATTTTATGAAACGAATAATGATGAAAAAATCATTCAGTGGACCTATGATAACTGCGTTCACGGAATTGATTATTAAAGTGCTGTGCAGTTCTAACCTAATTAAGTATATCTAAGTCAAATATGTACACTTATTACTTCAAAGACGTTCACTTTTATGGACCCACGAAATAGAAAATAATAACTTTAAAAAAGACGTTCAAAGTGGTGTGTTCATACCTATTGGAACGTCTACTTCTTTCAAGTACTTTTACGAACGAGAATAAATAACTTAAAAAACGGTTACTTGTGTAAAAAACTATTTCAATTGTTAACTACAATTACATGAGTCAATTTCATAACTCCTCAATTAGATATTAAACACGAACATTTAATTGTTATCCGTTAATTTTAGAAAGGTAATGTTTGATTGTAGCGCAAGGCGGCGACTCAAGTGGGTACAGCACGAGGCTAGAAAGCCCCGCAGGAAAGATGCTGACCAAAAGCCAGTATCTTTGCGACGAGTAACCGCAGGAGCACAATGGAACGAAGGCTAAGAACGCCACTACGCGAGTCAACGTCTTCGCGGG
>NZ_ALJG01000114.1 GCF_000286315.1 Paenisporosarcina sp. TG20
TCAATTCCTATTCCAGCAACCTAAGAGGTGGCGTGGTGTCCGATTGAAAGAAACCGTTTTCAAACAGAACCCCACTGCTTTAGCGGTGGGAGTGTCAGCTTCTTTAGTATCAAAAACAATATAAAATAGGTGAAGATCTAGGAACCTTATACAATTAAAATCCCCGCTAGTATCTTTTGATACTAGCGGGGATTTTTTTAAAAAACCACTATATTTTTGCTTTTATTATAAGGAGTAACCTACTCCTTTTTATTTGGCACTCGTCAACCACCTTCTACACATGCTTCAGTGAGATTACTGACATTATCATTTAATTCTTGAAGTAATATAGTAAGAACATCTTCTTTAACTAATGTTACTAAAGTTGTGTCTGTAATTGGCAAATTATATTTTTTAAATACATTTTCTGTGTTTTTCCAATCTTTCACTATTGTTAAAGGTGACATATCTGCTTGTATAACCATTTATAAACCCTCCTATCTATATGTCTATATTTTATCACTTCTCTTATTTAAAAGGTGAAATATCATACTATAATAGCAGATTTAATATAGGTAAATTATGTGATATTAGTTGGAAGACTAGTTCCTGCATTCAAAGTCTAATTCTAATTCCAAAAAAGAGCTTGCTTTAGCATAACTCAATTCTTTTAAAGATATTGGTCTTGTAATCTTTAACGAAGAAACCTAAACCTAAAAATAAAAGCCCTAGGATTGAAGATTGGCTTTGTTGGTTGTTCAATTATATGGGTGCCAATTTAGCCCACTCATCGTCAACATCGACGACCTCTGTACCTGCCTATACATCAGCAATTTATTAATATATATTAAAACAAGGTGATGATATGAAAACAAAGGTGTACTTAAACAAGGAGAAATTCATCGCAGGGATGACCTTTAAAGATGCGGACGAACTTGAAAGCTACAATATGGCTCTTCATGCCTGTGAAAACACTGAAAATGTGGTAGAAAATCGTAAGAAATTAGCTACTTTCTTGCAATGTAGGCTGGATGATTTTGTTTGTGCCAATCAAACACATAGTTCAAATTTCCATCAGGTAACGCTTGAAGATAAAGGGAGAGGCGCTTCCGAAAGTGACACGGCAATTGTGGATACAGACGCCTTATATACGTATGAGCCAAATCTAGTATTATGTAGCTTTACTGCCGATTGTGTCCAGGTTATTTTTCACAATGAAGTGAACGGCCTCATTGGCGTGATTCATTCTGGATGGCAAGGTACAGTCAAAGAAATATCCTTGAATCTATTTGAGCATTTAAAACAAGTTGAACATTGTAATCCAAGTGATTTGCATGTCCAAATTGGTGCAGCGCTAAGTCAGGAGAAATTTGAAGTCGATGAAGATGTATATTCAAAATTCAAGGACCTTGGTTATGCGGATGACTTTATTTATTACAACGATCAAACCCGCAAGTATCACATTGACAATCAGCAAACTGTGAAAAAACAATGTGAGGTGTCTGGTATCCCCGCTGAACAGATAACGATTGATCAGACCTGTACGTATTTAAGCACAGATGGTTTCTCTTATCGTCAAGACAAAGAAAGCGGAAGACATATGAGTTTTATTATTAGAAAAACTTAGCTTCCATTCGCAAAGGTACAGGCGGAAATACGGTTATTGACGAAATCGAAGTGATAAAATAATACTCATTTATAGCCATTAAATATACTCAAAAAGCACATCAACTTTATACATTGATGTGCTGTTATATTAATCACTTCTTAAACAGGGTAACGTCCATATAGCCAAAAGTGGTACTGCTCATATTTCCAAAACAGTTGCAGTTCAAACAAACTAAATTGTATTCATAAAAGTAGCTGTTACTTTAATGCATCTGTAGTTGCCTTTTCATGTCCTCAACAAAACCTCTTACCTCTTCCTCTTTTGTAGCCCAAGATGTGACTAATCGAATTGCAGAGTTTTTGGCATCAATCTTTTCCCATATATAAAAACTATAGTTTTTTTGAAGTTCAGTAATAAGTGAGTTAGGTAAAATTGGAAATATTTGGTTAGAAGGAGAATGGGTCAAGAATGAAAACTGGGCTATGCTACATTCTTCCCTAAGAATGGTTGCCATTTTATTCGCATGCTGAGCTAATTCAAAAAATAAATCATCTCGGAACAGTTCATAAAATTGAATACCTAATAGTCTACCTTTTGCGAGAAGAGCACCTTTCTGCTTTAAATGAAAGCGAAAATCTTCTTTCAAAGAATCATGACAAATGACTAATGCCTCACCTAAAAGTGCTCCGTTCTTGGTCCCTCCAATATAGAATGCATCCACAAGTGCTGGAATATCGGTTAGCTTCAAGTCATTATCATCAGAGCACAGTGCTGACCCAAGCCTTGCCCCATCCATATATAATAGTAGATTATACTCCTGACAGAACTCTCTTAAATCAGTCAATTCTCTCTTAGTATAGATAGAGCCAATTTCCGTCGCATTCGATATGTAAACCAACTTTGGTTTTACCATGTGCTCATCCGCATGTAGTTCTAGGACTATTTTTATTTGTGATGGTGTCAGTTTGCCATTTTCTGTTTCTACAGATAGGATTTTATGTCCCGTTGCTTCAATTGCACCGGTTTCGTGTGTAAGAATATGACCCGTACTAGCAGCAATCGCCGCTTCATATGGTCGAAGAAAAGCAGAAATTGCCGTTAAATTTGTTTGGGTACCGCCTGATAAAAGATGTATATCAACGTCATCTCTCCCAACTTTCTCCTTCATAAGCTCAATTGCTTTTTGCGTAAATTGATCTCCTCCATATCCATCTTCCTGTACAAAGTTTGAGTCGATTAAAGCTTGTAAGATTCTAGGATGTGCTCCTTCACTATAATCATTTTTGAAACTATACATCTGATTTCCTCCAGTCAATAAAATCGTTATTGCTTATTGGATATATTATCATATCATGCTGAATAAACCATATTAAATTCTTGGAAAACATCTTTCATTGAACGCATTTAAAATGACATGTCAAGAATTCGTTCAGCACTCCCCCATGTTTAATTTTTGTTAGAAAAGGTATATTTTTATTAGTCTAGGAATTTTTTTAGTCGGAAAGAGTGCGGAATCAGTCATCATTCATTGAATAAGTTCTATTTTTTTCTTTATAATATAAATTGTATTGGAGTGAATCAGAATGGAAAACAAAAAATGGATTATTGTAATATTATAATTGGTGTAGGAGGTATAGTTTCTTTTCTTTATCTTCTTTTTGGATTTTTTTAGGAATACCCCAAATTAACACCTTGGTATGCAGTCTTCGTTGCTATTCTGTTTATCTTGTTTAATGTAATCTCTATTAAAGATCATAAGATTAAAAAATGGGGAACTGCTTTACTAATTACTCTCGGCTCAGCGGGGATTGTTTATTTTATTCATATTTTATTTTTCACATAATCATCTCATAATTCCTAAAGCATAATAAGAATTATATTAAAATATATTTGAGCAGGAGATTAAAACTTCCTGCTCTTTTTTACTTCCTTAATTACAGAATCTAGCTAGCTCTAAATACAAAGGAATCCCAATAATTAAATTAAATGGGAAAGTTACTACAACCTGAATCCGTGACCAAGGTGATTAAAACCACAAATCACTAATTGAAGTTGGAATTTTTGTTTTGTTAGCCCGACTTTCATCAGTTTTTGATAAAAACACATCAAAAACCGACTTTTCACGTATAGAAACGTTTATTTATCAACGTTTCCCTTCCGG
>NZ_ALJG01000115.1 GCF_000286315.1 Paenisporosarcina sp. TG20
ACTCAAGCCGAAAGTCGGGTTAGCAATACTTTATTTCCTTGGGTTTAGTTAATAAATTCACTTCTTCAGCGGTGAGTAAATCACTATATTTTTCATGCTTCTGTACCCAATTTTTTATTTCTTATTTCTTCTATTCTTAAGCGAAGAACTTTTTCTTTTGGAACACTTGAAAATTCTACATTCCCATTTATTACAATAGCTGAAGTATTTACAAACCCTAACTCTTGAATTCTTTCAGGTTGTTCTAAAGCGTCAATTTCCCGAAAGTCTACATTACTAAAATCTTTTAAAATTTTTTTGACAAGTTCCTTTGCTTTTTCACAACTAGAACAACCTGAAATGCCTGAAGTTACAACTTCCACTATCATATTATCACACCCTTTTTCTTTAAAATCTAAAAATATTTAGTTCATTATAAAGTATGTACTTGGGTACGAAGTCAATTTTTTTAAGAATATTTATTAGTGAAAAGATACAAAACCAACGGTAAGCCTAATTTACCCTTGGTTTTGTATAATTATTGACCTAAGCCTGCTGCTTTTAAAGATTCAATGTTAATTCCGTTATTTTTGCAGCAATCCACTAATTCACCGTTAATTGCAACGGCTGGAACTGATTTTACACCATATTGTTTTGCTTTTGTTTCACATTCGTTCGTGTCGCAACCTTTATTTAAATCGTAAACGACAACATCACAATTATCACAAGCTAAATCTTTCACTTGTTTGACGACATCCTCACATAAATAACAACCAGATGTAAATATTTCTACTAATCGTTTAGCCATTTTCCTTCACTCCTTCAAAATTTTTAATAATAGGACAATCATTTTTCAAAATCCCAGGACCAGGACATTTTTGTGCTAAATCTTCAAGTAATGCGTTCATTCGATACATATTTTGAATTTTTTCTTCGATTTCTTTGATTTTACTTGTTGCAAAATCATGTACCTGCTCTGAACGGAAATCTTCATCATTTGAAGCATTTAACAGATTTTTTATTTCTTTTAATGTAAATCCTAGATCCTGAGTCCTTTTAATAAATTGAATGTCTTTTACAGTAGATTCGGGAAAGTTTCTGTATCCCGATTTATTTCGAGGAGGTTCAGGAATTAACCCCCGCCTTTCATAGTAGCGAATGGTTTCAATATTGACCTCACAGGCTTTAGCCAGTTGGCTTATTGTTAATCCGTCCATGTCTTTTCCCTCCTCAGTTATTAGTATGAACCCCGTACCAAGGTAAAGAGTCAATAGTGAATTAGTGATTTATTCTTTTTTATTAAAAATCCTGACCGTTAGTTGAAGAACGACTGTCCCACAAACGCTTGTTTTCGGAACTTCTAATACTTAACTGAATTATATCTAAAATTAGACAAACATTTGACACCAAAACTCATTCCCAATAATAAAGTTCCAAAATTTAATTTTTCACCCTATTTAAACTTGCTTAACGAACAAAATCCAAAATATTGGCTGCACCCCTTATAAAGAAAATCGAGCTTTACTTTGTGTACTTATGATCCATTTATAGCAGAAAACAGATTCTATCCTGCACAACAAGATAATTTTGATACATCTTTATCAAACGTCAGAGCAGCTAATTTTAATCCTTCTGCCATTGTTAAATATGGTGCAAGACTTTCTTTTAAATCTTGTACGGTTAACCCGAATTTAACGACTAATGTCCCCGCATAAATCACATCTCCTGCATTTTCAGATACAATATGAACCCCTAACACCTTCAGCGTTTTTGCATCCGCAACAAGCTTAAAGACACCTGTTGTTTCACGATTGACAATCGCTCTTGGAACAGCACTTAAAGGTAATACAGATGTTTTCACTTCGTAGCCTTGTTCTTTTGCTTGTTCTTCTGTTAAACCAACGGTGGCAATCGAAGGATTTGTAAATGTAACGCCAGGAACAAAGGATAAATCTAATTTTTTATTTAATCCACCAATAGCATTATCAGCTACAATTCCACCTTCATACGCTGCTACGTATACAAATTGAGGTCCTAGTGTTACATCACCTGCTGCATAAATCTTTTCATTACTAGTCCTAGCAAAGTCATTTATCACTATTTCTTTACGAGAACCAACTTCAACCGCTGCTGCACTTAAATTTAATTTATCCGTATTTGGTTTTCTTCCTGTTGCAATAAGTAATTGCTCTGATTCAATGACTTTTTTCTTACCATCTACTGTAACATGAACCTTTTTTATCTCTCCAACTTGTTCTACATACTCATAAGTTGCCTCTTTTACAAGGTTTATGCCTTGCTCAACTAAAGCTTGTTCAACTGCTTCTGAAATCTCTGGGTCATATTCCTTTAAAAGGCGCTCACTTCTTTGTATAAGCGTTACTTCTGAACCTAGATTATGAAACAGTTGTCCAAGCTCCAATCCGATATATCCTGAACCAATAACCGTTAACCGTTTTGGCACTTTTTTTAATTCAAGTAACGTTGTACTTGTCAGATACTCCACATCTTCAAGTCCAGAAATAAGAGGTAAAGAAGGAGATGCACCCGTTGCGATTAGAAAGCGTTTTGCAGACAATTTATTTCCGTTTACCTCAACGGTATTTTCATCAACAAATTTCGCTTCACCTTCAATTAATTCAAAGCCATATTCATCGATTAAATCAATATACTTCTTATTGCGAAGCTCACTGACTAATTCATCTTTTTTATTTACTAAAGAAGCTAAATCCACTTCTCCAGCAGATGTTTGTAACCCTGTAAATGGATTTAATTTTGCTAAATGATTGATTTCCCCAGCTCTAAGAAGTGTTTTTGATGGAACACAACCAATATTCACGCAGGTTCCCCCAACCGTTCCACGCTCAATCATCCCAACTTTTGCACCGTATTCGATTGCCTTGATCGCAGCCGAAAAAGCAGCTCCACCAGAACCAATGATAAGTAAATCATAATCGCCTTCATTACCTAACACTACATTTTCTTGTGATGACAATTCTTTTATTTCTCCAGGTTGATATTTTGCTTCATCAATCGCCTTTTTTGCATTTTCAACCCCAATATCATCGGGTAACTCAAATACTGCTTCACCATGACGAAAACTAGCTTCAATGTTTTTAGCCCCAATATTTTCAAGTGCTACTTCTATGTGTTCTTCACACCCCGTACAAGTCATTCCTTGAATTTTCACTTTAAATTTATTCATCTTTACCATCCTCCTGTTTTATCTTAAACTTTCCTTATTTCCTATCCTAAATCAGTAATCACTTTTTCAATTTCATTTAAACTAATTTTTGATGTATCAAATGTAAGTTTAGTTTCCTCTGAACCCTCAAACTCTACATATTGAACACCATCCAAATTTGAAACGGCGGAGCTCACCGTAATATCACAAGATACTCAAATGAATCCAACTATCTTAACGAAACAGATTCTAATTTTTTCGATTGAACTTCACTTGTTGTGGAACTATCCTCGATCACTTCTTGACCACATCCAGACAGAATTAAAACCACTCCAAAATACTATGGATAGATATTTTAGGTATTTCATCATGCTCTATATCCCCTGACTAAATAATGTGTAGATAAGCATTGCCCCAAAAACGACAGTGAAAATTAATAACAATATCCTCATTTTATTGGAAGGTTTTTGTTGTTTCCGTACAAGTAAATGAGCGATAGAAAGCATAAAAACAGTGATTACGATAATCGAAATTATATATGGGTAAACGTAACAGCAAGTGTTCCAGCTAAACCAATTAGACCAAGTGATATTAAAATTGCTAAACCAATTCAACATAGGCTAGCTAAAAAACAATCGCAACAACTCTTT
>NZ_ALJG01000116.1 GCF_000286315.1 Paenisporosarcina sp. TG20
TTTCTCTTTTTAGAAATAGGCTTCGGATCGCACACGATTCAAATGATTGTCACTAAAAATAGAATACGTTGCAATGATCGATAAATACACACTAGTTGATTGAAGTGCAGGTGGCGACTTCTGCGGGAAGAGCATGAGCTGAAGGCCCCGGAGGAACGCAGTGACGAGGAGACTGAAGCCGTGCCCGCGAAAAGCGTCCACCGAAACGGAAATAAACGGGTTTCTATGGTTACCCTTCTTAAAAGGGCCGGGCATACTGTGCCCGGTTTGTCTTATGTTTTAGCCAACCTGAATGTGGAATAAGGAATGCAGTTAAAGAAGGGATTATTATTCGTCAACTAACACTAGTGATATTTCACGAAAATCTAGAAATCTTTCAAAGATAGAAAATTTTTCTAAAAACAGGATTGACAACCAAGTGTATGAACCATATAATACACTTATAAACTGTATGAACCGCTTAGTACATACACTGAAAATAAATTAAGTGGTACACATGCAATGACGTATAGGAGTTGTATCAATGAATGTGAATTTTAATAATCGTGATCCGGTCTATTTACAAGTTGTTCGATATTTTAAGGAGCAAATTGCAATAGGAGAATTAGTACCTGGAAAAGAAATACCATCGAGACGAGAGTTGGCAAACATGCTTAAGATTAATCCTAACACTGCACAACGAGCGTACAAGGAAATGGAGGAACAAGGCTTGATCCATACAGAAAAGAATCATCCAAGCAAAATAACAACTGATGAAAAGGTCCTAGGCATGGTAAGAGAAGAGCTGTTAGTTGAGGCGGTGGATACCTTCGTAACATCAGTTCGGTCTATTAATGTTCCAGTAGATGAATTATTGAATTTGGTACGAACAAAGTACACACAAACTGACGATGATATGGGGGCTAAAAAATGATTGAAGTAAAAAATATTACAAAGAATTTCGGTCGAAAAAAGATATTAAAAGGGGTGTCATTCACTGCTAACAAAGGTGAAATAACATGTTTAATTGGTATAAATGGAGTTGGAAAGACAACCATTTTAAATGCCATTATGGCGCTTACCCCGATTAACAAAGGGCAAATTTTAATAGATGGAGAAATTCTTAATAAAAAAACGTTTGAAAAAGTCACCTTCATTCCTGATGCAATAACCATGCTCCCACACATGAAAATATCTGAGGCGATGGAGTTCATGAGTGACTTTTATACATGTTGGAACCAGAAGCGCGCAACGGAACTACTCGGCTTTTTTAATTTAAATGTATCCGATAGAATATCTTCCTTATCAAAAGGAAATACAGCAAAGGTCAATTTATTACTTGGATTAGCAATGGATGTTGATTTTGTATTAATGGATGAGCCTTTTTCCGGAATTGACATGTTTAGTCGGGAGGAAATCGCTAAAGTGTTTACGAGTCATTTAATTGAAAATAGAGGCGTTATCATTACGACACATGAAATAGGTGATATTGAACATTTAATTGATAAGGTAGTCTTGCTAGACGAAGGGATTGTTATCAAGGAGTTTAGCGCGGAGGAAGCTCGTGAAAGCGAAGGGAAATCTGTGGTAGATGTCATGAGAGAGGTGTACCAAAGATGAAAAACTATTTAAAGCTGGTGAATTTTGAATTCAATCGATCTGCAAAATTATTTGCAGTACTACTAGGTATTACATTAATTGTACAAATTGCTGGAGTAATTGTGATGTCGAAAATGTATCTAAACAGGGCCAATAAAGAAATTTATGAATACTTAATACCAAAGGCGGAATTTTTATCAATCGTTGGACCAATGAGTTTCCAGTCGGTAGTAAGAAGTCTATGGTTCCTTGGTCCAATCGCTTTATGCATAGCAGGTGTAGGATTCTATATTTTCTTTATCTGGTATCGCGATTGGTTCGGAAAGAATACATTTATTTATCGATTATTAATGCTGCCAACAACAAGATTGAATATATTTTACGCTAAAATAACAAATATCTTATTATTGACGTTTGGTTTTGTAGCATTTCAACTTATTTTGATACCAATAGAGACAACGGTTCTGAAATGGATGGTGCCAAAGGAATTCCGTGTGGATATGAATGTCAAAGAGATTATTAGCGGTATGCCTGAATTAAACATTCTTATTCCAAATAGTATTTTTGACGTAATAGTGATTTATGGAGCAGGATTTATGGTTGTGTCCATTCTATTTACGGCAATTTTATTTGAAAGAAGCTTTAGGTGGAAGGGGATTTTTATTGGGGGTATATATAGCTTAATTGCTGTTGCTGTATTTATTTCACCCCTACTTGTGCAGGATTTTATACTGAATGGTTATTTCTATCCAATAGAATTATTTGTACTTGAGATTGTGATGGGTTTAATTGTACTCGCAGGGTCCATTTGGATGAGTGGATTCTTACTAAAGAACAAGATAACTGTATAGGGAGTGTGTGAACATGAGAAAATATTGGAAGTTTACTGCAATTATAGCTGTAATTGTACTTAGCATTGGAGCGTTTTATGTGAACTCAGCTATGTCGGCAACACAATACCCAGAGTTTGTCATTAAAAAGCAGAGCGGTAACGTTGATGAAATAAAATCTTTGGTGTTGGAAGGGGGCTATCATGAAGGGAATTCCATGAGTTATACTAACACTCACTTGAAAATTAGCTCTGACGGTTCTGAAAATATAAATGATAGATCACTTATCGATCAGGTTCTTAGACAACCGTCACCAATTATTAAGGAATTACAAGAGAAGTATCGCGATTTCATGAGAGGAAAAGGTCACAACATCGGGTCGTTTTTTGAGAACGATCAGTTCCTAGCCTATGCAGACGTCAAATATAAATTTGGCGTATCAGAATCAAGCGACTTTAAGTTTGCTATAGCTATCTTAGATAAAGCTAATGGCAATACAACTTCCTACAACATTAAAGTTCCAGACAGCTCAGTGGTTAATCATATATTTGTTGAAGATGTACAGGTGGTTGATAATGAGCTGAAAATGATTACTAGTAATACGATTAGAGAGAATGAAGAATACTATAATGAAAAACATATTTACACTTTTAGTATTACTAATGGAAATATAAGCAGTAATGAAGTGATTTTTTCACTCCCTGAATCACAAGAAGATTTACAGATCAATGCACAATTAATCCAAACAGACCCTAAACAAGCTAATGAAATTCTTGTTTTTTTAAAAACTGAAAGCAAATTAATACATCTTGAAGAATCATTTAGAGAAGATGTTTTAAGTAAGGAATTAGTTTCTTATAATTTAAAAACAAAAAAAACAAATGCAATTGAATTAACAGAGAATCTGAAAGACAAACAAGTTAGTTTTTTTGATGGTTCAACGATTTATTTCACGGAATTTAGTGAGGAACAACTAATTGTAACTCCTTTTAGTATAGAGAATAATTTAGCTGGAAGTGAGTTTACAATACAGTTATTAAACGCTGGAAGTAATGAGCAACCGCCAACAACTATAATTGTGAGAGAAAGTAAGCTATACGCGATTAACCAAATTTCAAATTTAAAAACTAATGCAAGTATTGCTGTAGTTAATGTGAAAACAGGTGAAACGCTTTTTAAGGGTGAATTAGTAAGAAAAAACACTCCAGAAAGTACGGAAGAGTTTGAGTTATTTATATATGAAATGTCAGTGAAATAGGTCAGCTAGACAAGGGTCAGACTCTGATTGGGGTCTGACCCTTGTTTTAAAAATATTGCAATGATGATATTGAGAGCATGGATGCCCAGTTGGAAAAAGTGCAAAATGATCCCTTCAAACGGTTGTTTGAAGGGTTTTTTGTTGGAAAAGCGAGAG
>NZ_ALJG01000117.1 GCF_000286315.1 Paenisporosarcina sp. TG20
TTTCCGCTCCATGCGGACGCTTTTCGGGGGGGCACGGATTCAATCTCCGCGGGCCAACAGGATGTTGGCCCGCGAAGACATTGCCTCGCGTAGTGACGCTCTTAGCCTTCGTTCCTTAGTGTTCCTGCGGGGCTTTCAGCTCGTGCTGTTCCCACTGGAGTCGCCGCATTGCGCTACAATCAAACGATACCTGTCTAAAATTAACGGATAACAATTAAATGGTCGTGTTTATTACCTAATTGAGGAGTTATGAAATTGACTCGATTATATAATTTTTTATAGAAAAAAACTCAAATTTCAATAAGAGTAGAGTGGATGTATGAACTAAACACAATAAAGAAACTGCTGAAATTTTTTTTCAGCAGCTTCTTTTTAATTATTTTCTACAAATTTCTTCATCTACCAAACCTATTGATTCTGATTACCCGATTTTGCAATTGGAGAATTTTGACCATTTTTTTGTAATACTTTTAGTCCTTGTCCCATATCAGATGCAAGTACGTAGTTTCTATCTACGAATACTCCCCAAATATTTGATTTACTTGGAATATATGCACCAGTTTCAACTGGAGATGATGGGTCTGTAATATCAACAACTCTAACTCCACCTGAATAGTGGGATAGGTAAAGCGTATTCCCGTGCACTTTTGGATCATGTACAGTAGATCCTCCAGGAATTTTTCCGGTAAAATCAGTCTTGAAAGTACTCAGGAGTTCAGGGTTTGTTTTATCTTTAATATCATAAATCATCGTATATCCATAAGAGGATTCAAATCCATTTCGCACTGGACCAAAAACTTCTCTTGTTTCAATAAGAATGTTACCACCTTTTGCAAGATCCATTGAATGTGCTGCACCCTGGACATTTGAAGCGAAGTCTGTTTTCCCTAAGTAAACAGGGTTCTTAGCATCGCTAATATCCAGAATAATTGTACCTAGATCCCAGTATGAAAGGTAAGCAGTTGTTCCGTTTCCGTTTGTTTTTACGCTGTGTGCAAAGGCTGTTCTACTAATTCCTTCTTCGTCTGTCCAATTATAGCCATTGTAATTTTCATCGCTTACTGATTCAATATGATCACGCGGATCAAACTCATAAATCGTTTCTGGATTAGTAGGATTACTGACGTCTACAAATGAAACATCCATATTCTCGCCATTAGAGTAATAGTCTGCATAGCAATCAGCAGTCAATACATAAACGTTATTTCCTTGAACAGTTAAATAGAGCTCATGTGTACCACGTGCTGGAGAAGGTGATTCCCAGAAACCTAATTCTTTAGGTTCTTCTGGATTCGTCACATCATACAGAACAAATCCTCCCTTGGTGTCGGGATTATGACGATCAAGTTGCTGTACACTTACTACAGCTAGATCTCCTTTAAAATGCTCCGTGTTTACAGTCTTAACGATAACCTTTTCTTGCCAAGTACCCTCAATCGTAGCAAAAGATGAAACTTCGACTGGATTAGATGGATCCTTCATGTCAAACACTCGGACACCGCCAGCACCGCCATTTGCTGAATGAGTTCCAAGGTACGCGTATCCTTTATGGGCATACACATCTCCTGTAGAATTTTTGACTCCCTCCCGAATTTCTTTCAAAGGAACAGCCGCAACTTCTTTAAGATTACTCATGTTTTTACTGCCTTCTAATAACGGGGAAGCCAATTCACTTCCGGCTAAATTTTGTCCTTTTTCAGCAGAGCCACCGAGTTCGTCATGGGCAAAAACAGCTGTTCCTCCAAAAGGTAATATCAAGACACTTGCTAATGCTGAATGAATCCAAAATTTGTTCTTCATCAAATCTCCTCCTTATGGTTTAAATAACAAAGTGAAACTTCGATCAAGTACCTTGGCGCCATACTAGTTCAGATATTAAGTAAACCGAAATAGTATAGTCACAGTTTACAGAGTATTTGAAAATATTTACATCCGTCTTTATTATCAATTATAAATATATGTAAAATTTCCTAATATTTAAGGTAACTGTATCTGTTTTTCCTAATGTATTACACATTCGGGTTTATTAGATTAATTTTTGTAATACTATTTACTCATTACTTATTTATAACTAAATTGTAACAAGTACTTTCTTACCAATTATAAGAAGAAATCAGATTGTGTCCCAAATAAAGTAAGTAATAAAAGGCCGAAATTGTATCTTCGGCCGCTTGCTCTTTAAACATTTGGTGATCATTCTCTAGTTAGCCAAATCCGTAATGGTCTAAGTGGTTTAATCGTACAATGCAAGCCGTATCGATTTGAGAGGGGTTTTGGGTGCTGGTGTAATCCTACAAAACTAAAAAAGGCTAACCAATATCTGGCTAGCCTTAAAAACTATTCTGTTTGTTATTTCACTCGTGCAAAACCAAATCCTGATGCATAATCATCACCAGTAGTAGCGCCGTATCCACCTTTAATGTCTACCGCTTTAGCACGGTTTTGGAGGTTTGCACGTAATTGTTTATTCGTCCAGCCTGGATTTGCAGACCAGATTTTTGATGCTAAACCAGCAACGTGTGGTGTTGCCATTGATGTACCACTAATTGTATTATATCCACCATTGTTCCATGTTGAATAAATTGCTGCACCCGGCGCTGAGATTTCTACATCGCCTTGGTTAATGTAGTAATCACCATCTGTCGAAGCATAGCCGCGTGAAGAGAAGTCTGCAATGCGGTAAGTACCGTTTTGCTGAACGTTTTCAAGTGCCGCTACAGCCACTGCATTGACAAGTGCTCCTGGATATCCTATTGTTCCTTGATTTGGACCTTCGTTTCCAGCTGCTGCTACTACTAGAACTCCTTTGTTATAAGCATAAGTTACTGCATTTGAAATTAAACTATCATTTCCTGCTGAACCAAGAGACATATTGATTACTGTTTTTGTTCCTGTATACGTTGCTTGGTCTGCCGCATGACGTATCGCTGCAGCAATATCATCAGAATATCCTGATCCATTATCGCCAAGTACTTTATATGCCCATAAGTCAGAACTTGGGGCAACTCCATAAATTCCTGCGCCATCGCTACCGCCGTCAGCTAATGCTGAACCAGCTACATGTGTACCATGTCCATGGGCATCGTTACATCCACTTATAACAGTTGTAGAACCCGTAAAGTTTTTACATTGCTCGACTGTGTTTGTTAAATCGTAGTGATTAATATTTACGCCTGTATCGAGTACCGCAATATTAATGCCTTGTCCACCTGAAGTAGTGGTTTGAGAACTGTTATTATAAATAGCCTTGATTCCCCAAGGTGTTTGATGAGATGGATATTCAGCTGCAGTCACTTGACTTTGAGTTGCTCTAAAATCCGCATCAAGGCTAACTATCTGAACTTTTGTCACTTCAATATTTTTATTTTTTTGGAGTGCAATAAATTGTTTTTCGTTCATTTCAGTAGAGAAACCATTTTCAGTAAGTTCCCATCTTGCTTTGTACTGCCCTTTTAGTACTGATTTTGTTGATTGGTCAGATGCTTCCACATACACACGGAATTTCTCACCATTCTTTGCAGCTAATTCACCATCTCTAGCACTTATTGTCTCAGCACTCGCACCAACAGTAGGAATGGCTAGACTTGCACTTAGCAAAAGACTCATAATGATTTTTTTCGATCTTTTCATCTTGTTTGCTCCTTTTAAAAACTGTATTTTTGTTGCTAAATCAAATCTAGCATACTAAGAAGTTTGAGTTATTGGGAAAATTCAGATTAATAAAGTCTAATAGTAGAGTTTATCTATGTTTGTGTAGTTGTTTCTTTTCTCGTATTGCAATGTGAACATATTATGTAAAGCCTGAATCCGTGACCAAGGTGAT
>NZ_ALJG01000118.1 GCF_000286315.1 Paenisporosarcina sp. TG20
AAAGCGTCCGCCTGTAACGAAATCATACCGGAAACCAAAGTTGATACTGTGAGTCTCTTAAAGGACTGTGCGTATTTCGCTCGGTTTTTCTTAAACCTGAAAAGTATATAAAAAAAGGCTCTTACTAGTTAAATAGATAAAGTTGTTATTGATCAGCAATATAAGAAGGAGTTGATTGTTCGTTGAAAGTGGTAATTATCGGAGCAGGTGCAATTGGGTTACTAATAGGTTCATTCTTAAGTGAACAAGAACATGAAATTACATACATAACAAAAACCACCGATCAAGCGGAGAAACTTAGAAAACATGGGATTACACGTATACGACTGAACGGTAAAAAAGTTATTACAAACGTACTGGCTCATGCAAATTTTTCTCTAGCCCCTGTAGATGCGATTTGGATAGTGGCTGTTAAGAATCATCAATTACATAACATAGAAGAAGTTTTACATTCTTTACCACCAACTACATCTCTTTTATTTATCCAAAACGGCCTTGCACATATAGAATTGGTCAACCAATTAAATAATGAGCATGTTTACTTAGCCTCCATTGAACATGCTGCTATGAAACAAGATGCCACCACTGTCCTTCATAAAGGGATAGGTATAACTAGAATTGCTCCTTTTAAAACAAATACTGGGAATTGTTTAGATTTATCAATTATGCAAACACCATCATTTCAAATAGAGATGGTGGATGACGCTTATGGGGTTATCTTTCGGAAAGTGGTTTTGAATGCCTGTATTAATCCATTAACTGCGATATTACAGATTAAAAATGGGGAATTAATCACGAATAAATATGCTTTTCACCTAATGAAATCTTTATTTGAAGAAATTGTACTAGGTTTTCCCGAGATAAAACAAACGATAACATTTGAAGATGTCAAGAAACTTTGCGTAAGAACAGCACAAAATAATTCTTCTATGCTAGAAGATAGACTTAATAATCGGAAAAGCGAAATTGAACCAATTGTAGGAGCTTTGTTGCAATTGGGTAAGACTAGAGAAAGCGATCTACCACTTTTACAATCGCTTTATCATTTAGTTTTGGCCATAGATGAAAAAGGTGTGCCTTATGAGTAACTTTGTTCAACCGATCATCAGCTTTCTAATTGTATTTCCTATAGTTATCTTTCTTGCAATTTTCTTCATTTCGGTTAAGATAATCCGAAAACCTTCTAAAGCTTTTGGACATGCAGCCGATATTACTACAATTCTCCTTTTCTTCGCTGTCCCAATAGCAATACAATCATTGTTTCAAATTGAGGCAGTGGGATATATGTTGGGAGTGGCATTAATAATTAGTATTATTTTAACTGTTGTTGAGTGGAAATCTAAAACAGAAATTGAATTATTGCCACTTCTAAGAAAAATATGGCGATTCTTATTTTTAGTATTAAGTCTTATTTACTTCGTGGTGTGGTGTTTAGGTGTTGTTCTAAAAGTACTAGAGTACATTAAATAAATTCAACTAAGTCGTATATTTTTCCTGTCATGCCATCCAATGTTATAATCGATTAGTATTTAGAAGCAAAAGGGGTTTGCCAAGATGAAATTTAACCAAATTGATCAACCAAATAGTAGTTCTTTCCTATTAGATTTTCATAAACAAAAGGAACAGCTTTCAATGTATTTTCATTACTTACCAAAACAAGAGTCGTATGAAAAACGAGCCGAATCTTTGAAATCACATTCTGTAAATCGACAACAACTAACAAGTGTTATTCGCAATTATATGATGTCTCTTCCACAAAGTAATGCAATTGATTTACACTTGGCCGAATTAGAAGAAAACGCTCTTGTAGTCATTGGGGGTCAACAAGCAGGATTACTTACAGGTCCTTTGTATTCAGTACATAAAGCAATATCGGCTATCTTACTAGCTAAACAGCAAAGGGAAGCTCTTGGAGTTCCAGTTGTCCCCGTTTTTTGGATTGCCGGAGAGGATCATGACTTAGACGAAATCAATTCAACTTTCACACCACAACAAGGACGATTGAACAAACATACATATAATGATCGTCCAAATCGAAAACAAATGGCTTCTGAAACTCCTGTTGAAACTGAGAAATTACAATCTTTTATTCGTGATGTTTTTAAGCAATTCAATGAGACACCATTTACAAAAGATTTGCTTGTTAAGTGCATGGGAATTTCAAAAGAAGTTTCTACATATAGCCAGTTCTTTGCTGTGATGATGCATGACTTTTTTCAAAACGAAGGATTGCTTTTAATTGATGCTGCATACCAGCCATTACGTCAATATGAAGCTCCTTATTTTGTAAAGATGATTAAAAATGCCCAAGAGATTGCTGATCTCGTTGTAGAACAAGAAAATTGTTTTCATCAAGCAGGTTATGGTAAACCCATTCAAGCGACTAAAGATAATGCCAACTTGTTTATTGTTGAAAATGGAGAACGTTTTTTATTAAAACACCACGAGGGAATATTTTCAAATGAGGCAGCAGGACTTAGCTTCTTTAAGCAAGAATTAATTGATATTGCGTATAATCAACCAGATCGCTTAAGTAACAATGTAGTTACGCGACCTCTCATGCAGGAAATGGTGTTTCCTGTTTTAGCATTTGTTGGGGGAGCTGGCGAAATAGCATATTGGGCGACTTTTAAGACCATGTTTGAACATTTTGACATGGAGCTACCAGTAATAGTTCAACGACTATCTATTACAGTTGTAGACAGAAAGTCTAAACAGTTTTTGGATGAACTTGAAATCCCAGTTGAAGATGTATTTAATGGTGAATTTCAGTCTCATAAACAATCTTTTATGAATTTCATAAAAGATGTACCCGCTGAAGAAATGATTCGAGAGATACAAAGAAATTTAGTTGAACAGTATCAAAAATTAGAGGATCACTTAGCAACAGAAGGAACAGTGCCGAGTTTAATAACGAAGAAAAACTTACAATTTCACGAGAAGCAGTTTACGTATCTGAGTCGAAAAATAGAGGATTCTAATATATTACGGCATGATGTGAAGATAAGAAAATATAATCATATCGAGGGTAGTATTTTCCCGGAAAATACTCTACAAGAAAGATGGTTTAGTCCTTTGTTGTTTTTTAATGAAGTGGGTCCTACATTTATTGAGGATTTATTATCACATACTTTCGAATTTAATGGCAAACATACAATTGTTACATATTAAAATTTTGAAAGCCGTCTCTAATCTTGAGACCACTGAAAACTTCACAATTATAGACTGGACTAAGTATTCCCTAAAATACACGCAAAGAAAGTAACCAATCTTAAAAAAGAAGAAAAGGCCGAAATAGTATCTTCGTCAGCAACTCTCCATAAAATCAGTATCTATTCTCTCGTCAACCAAATCAAAATACGAAATTACCAATTGGTTGAAGGGATGTGTCGGACGAAAACCCGCCGCAGGATTGTCTGTAAACAAGTGATGAGCGAAGTGAAAACTTCGCTCATCACTTGTTTTCTTGAGGCTATGATGCAATTGGTTAAAACTCCCCGGAAACACAGTTTAATATAGAGTTGAAAAACCTATGACAACTGACATTCGTATAATTTGGACCGGGCGCACTTTGCCCGGTTTTTCTTACAAGATAAGAAAGTATATGACTATAGAGAGTCAAGAACCCAGTTTTCAGGTATTTTTAAGTATATGGAGACTTACATGATAAAACAGAATTTCTTTAATTGATTCTCTTTAACCCATTATTGTAAGTCGTGATTTCCTATTTTAAAAGCGTAAGTTTCCTCTCAGTAGAAGTCCAATCAGAATATAGGCGTTGGTACTTTCATTTTATAAAATATGACGACTTTTTATATGTATTTTCATTGATTTTTTGATTTTTAAAA
>NZ_ALJG01000119.1 GCF_000286315.1 Paenisporosarcina sp. TG20
AAACTGCCGAAAGTCGGGCTAACACAAATCTTGTACTAACTTTTGAGGGAATGGACACATCAAGAATAGAATGAAGTAATAACTTATATAAACAATGAACTACTAAAGAATGATACGCGGAACCATAAAAAATGCAATAGTTATATGCTACTTAATAAATGTTAAATAAAACACACACAAACCATTAAAAAGAATTCTTGAGCATAATATACAAGTGTAAATGGATACAGAAAACTAATATCAAATTCTAATACTGATGTTTCGAAAGGGGAAGAAGCATGATATAATTACAAAGTGTTTTTGGAAAAATTTAGATAGACATGGAGGGGAAATTTTGACCACAAAAATTTATTCTGAAGTATGGGATTTAGATGTTTTTTTTAAAGGAGGAAGTTCATCTCCTGAACTTAAAGAACACTTAGAATCGTTAAAAAGAAAGTTAGATTTATTTGAGCTCACATTATCAAAATTTGATGTACCAAAAAACAAATCGGATGCTAGTAAAATTGTGTCTATTATTGAAGAAACAAAACAAGTAGCTGAAAATTTATCACAGGCCGGAGCAGTAATTGGTTGCTTTCTAGCTCAAGATACGACAGATAAACAAGCAAACATATTACAGGGCGAAATTGGGTCGCATTCTGCTCGATTGTCATCTTCTATGTTAGTCCTTCAACAAAAACTATCTAAAACTACAGATGAAATCTGGATTTCATTAATGGAAGATGAGGAATTAAAAGAGTTTACATTCGTTCTTAATGAATGGAGAAATGAAGCAAAAGAATTACTCTCAGAGAAGGAAGAGGACATGATCACTGTCCTTAGTGTGGATGGGTATCACGGATGGGGACAACTGTATGATTTGTTAGTAGGGGATATAAAAATTCGTATAACAGTGGATGGAGAAGAAAAAGAGTTCTCCTATGGCCAAGCAAGTAACTTAAGTTCTCATTCAGACGCCACAGTTCGGAGAGATTCCTTCGAAGCTTTAGAACAAGCTTGGACAGAAAAAGAAGATTTCTTTGCAAAAACTTTAAATCATATGGCAGGATTCCGACTGGCTACTTATAAGAAACGCGGGTGGGATTCAGTATTAAAAGAACCTTTACATATGAATAGGATGAAGCAAGAAACATTAGATGCAATGTGGGGAGCTATTAGCGCTCATAAAGCACCATTTGTTGAATACTTAAAGCGAAAAGCAGAATTAGTAGGTGCAGACGCTATGCACTGGTATGATTTAGATGCACCAGTTACTCAATCAACACAAAAAGTTTCGTTCCAGCAAGGAGCAGAGTTTATTTTAGATCACTTTGGCAAATTTGGGCCCGAGCTTGAGAAGTTTTCACGTAAAGCTTTTGAAGATGAGTGGATTGAATCAGAAGATAGACCAAATAAACGACCTGGTGGATTCTGCACGGGAATGCCTATGTCCAAGCAGTCTCGTATTTTTATGACGTATAGCGGTACGATGTCTAATGTTGCAACATTAGCTCATGAACTCGGTCATGCTTTTCACTCACATGCACTTCGACCTGTACATTGGATGAATCGTCAATATGCAATGGGAGTGGCTGAAACAGCTTCAACTTTTGCTGAAATGATTGTAGCGGATGCTGCAGTAAAAGAAGCAAAAACAGCTGATGAAAAATTATCATTATTAGAAGACAAAATACAAAGAAGTGTAGCATTCTTTATGAACATTCATGCTCGTTTCTTGTTTGAAACTCGATTTTACGATGAACGAAAAAAAGGTCTTGTTTCAGCAAGCCGTTTAAATAAATTAATGGAAGAAGCTCAACGCGAGGCATTTGGTGATGGATTAGGTGACGTTCATCCTCATTTCTGGGCATCCAAACTACATTTCTATATCTCACGTGTCCCATTCTATAATTTCCCTTACACATTTGGGTATTTATTCAGCTTAAGTATATATGCAAAAGCAATTGAAGAAGGTAGTAATTTTGAAGAGAAGTATATCGCTTTACTCCAAGACACAGCAATTATGTCAGTTGAAGATTTAGCGATGAAACATCTAGGTGAGGACATATCTCAGCATGCTTTCTGGGAAAAAGGAATTGCACTTTGTATTAAAGATGTAGAGGAATTTTTAGTATTAACTTCATCAAAAGGGTGAACTTTAATGATTGTACTTGAAGGTAAAACATGCTTTTTAAGAACTTTACAGGAGTCAGATGCTTCAGACTTAGCAAATCTTGTTGGGAAAAACCGTGTATATTGGTCTGTTTTTGAGCCTAGGCATCAGGATTCCTATTTTACAATAGCTGTTCAACGTGAAAAGATACTGGAGTCATTGCATCATACAAAGAATAAACGCGAATTTAGCTTCGGGATATATGAATGGAAAACAAACAAATTAATTGGTCATATATCCATGTACAGTATTAAACGACTACCATTCTCAAGTGCTTTTATCGGTTATTCAATAGATGAAATGTGTGTTGGAAAAGGAATTGCTACTGAAGCAGTTCATTTGCTTGTGACGTATGGAATGGAACACTTAGGGTTGCATCGAATTGAAGCATATGTCTCGCCCCGTAATAGTGGATCAATTCGAGTCTTGGAAAAAGCTAAATTTCAAAGAGAAGGATTACACCGACAGCTATTATTTATTAATGGGGAGTGGGAAGATCATTTTATATATGCTGTTTTAGAAGATGATTATTGAAAAGGAAAGACCGCTTGGCGGAAATGGCGTAAAATGTTAAAAAGCTGGTTTCTTAATTGAAATCAGCTTTTTTTGTCGATTTCCCGGGAAATATCAAAGTAAACATGCTGATATATTTACAAATTATAAAAACAGTCATATAATACATTAAAACCAATAAGAATAGTAGGGATAAAAATGAAAACAATTCCAAAGCCTCTCGTTTTAGCTAATCAATGGACAATTGTATTATCCGTAGTCATTGCCCTTATTGCTCAATCAACATGGATTTTACTGGTTCCTTTAATCTCCGGTCTTCTAAGTTTACTTACAGGGTTTCATCCAATTGTAGCAATAGTTAAGCGTTTTTTAACTAAACCAATAAATCAATATATCCAAGAAGATTATGGTCAACTACGTTTTAACCAATGGTTGGCAGTAGGATTTTTAACTATCGCTTGTTTAAGTTACTTAATGAATTGGATGATATTATTTAACATGGCAACAATTATGGTCGGTGTAGCAGCGTTTTTAGCAATACAAGGTTTTTGTATTGGATGTCTCGTGCGTTTCCAATACCAAAAGTGGTCTTACCAAAGAAAAAAATCTTCTTTGCAGTAAGAAAAATTAATATTGACCTATCTTTCTGACAAAAAAAGAGTATCTTAGGGTAGTTTAACAAGGAGAGTCCTTTGTCGAGTTCACTAACTTTATGAAGATCGTCGTATTAAGTCAGTCGTGACTTCACAGACTTTCCTGAGCTGGAAGCCCACTGCTTTAGCGGGGAGGAAAGCGAAGAAAAATGCGGAGTGGTACAGAAAACAGAAGGTTTTTGGCACTTCAAGCATTTTTTTACAAAATAAGAAAGTATATAACTATAGAGTGCCAAGAACCCAGTATTCATAGTGTTTATTAGTATATGGAGACTAACATGCTAAAACAGAATTTCCTCGGTGGAACTAACGCTAAACATATAAATGTAAAGGTGTGATTTTCAGTGGAAGTGAAGTTTGTTCAATGATGTATTCTTGTTTAATATCCAATCTAAACTTAGGTGTGTACTTTCAGTTTAAGATCGGACGATTTTTTATATTTATTTTTAAAAATATATTGTTATTACTGTTGATTTTTAAAAGGAGAATGATTGTAGTGGAAGGCGGCGACTCCAGCGGGAAAAGCGAGACAGACGAGACCCCGCAGGTAGCGCAAGCGGACGAGGAGGCTTGGCGC
>NZ_ALJG01000120.1 GCF_000286315.1 Paenisporosarcina sp. TG20
TTCCCACTGGAGTCGCCGCCTTGCGCTACAATCAAACGATACCTTTCTATAATAAACGGATAATTATCGAATTGAGTAGTTATGAAATTGACTCAACTGCAATTAAAAACATAGCCACTACAAAACAAAAGGAGATAGGTTTTGAAAAGGGTTATTAAGAAAATATTTAGCGGTATGATTATTGCAACTCTCGTTTTAACAATACCAACAATGAGTTCTGCAAAACCACTGAAAAAGACAGAAGTAGAATACGTTAGCCTCGGAGATTCTCTTGCAGCAGGTTTCACACCTTATTATGGCAGGATTGATTTAGGGTACGCTGACTTTTTAAAAGAACGAATGGAGCAGTCACAGTACGAAGTCAATTTTACGAATTTCGCTGTTCCTGGTTATACGTCGACGCGCTTAAAGAATGATGTTTTAAATAACGAAGAGGTAATAGCTGAGATTAAATCTGCTGATATGATCACTCTTGATATTGGTGCAAATGACGTACTGAACGCGCTCTATGTAGATCCATTTAAAGCTATCGATACTGTCAGAAAAAATTTAACCGCAATATTAAAAGCAATCGACATGATAAATCCAAATGTCGATGTATATGTAATGGGGTATTACAATCCATTTCCGTATCTGCCGCTAAATGAACAAGAACTGTTGATACAAATTATGAATGGATTAAACAACACGATTGAAACCGTCGCATCAATACATGGGGATGTGTTTGTTTCAACAGAAGAGGCTATCGCAGAAGATCCAATGCTATACATTCCAAATCCTACTAACATACATTTAAGTCTTGAAGGGTATGAAGTTATCGCAAAGGAATTCTGGGGAGCGCTTGATAAATCAAATAATAAAAAATAAAAAGATATAGATATAAGGAATGGATAGGAGAGCATCTCGTTTGAGGTGCTTTTTTAGTTTCCACTTAAATCATTGGTTACTTTAAGTAACGAGTTAAATTATAAGGTTAATGAAAAAATTACCACCTCCGAAGAGATGATGCTTTTTGGAAAAATCCTTCGTTCCTTAAGGATTTTCGTGGGTTTGGCACCCAATGATCCCGACTGGTCTCGAAGCGACCTCCGCCCTGTCTATTTTGTATCCTTTCAATAACCTTGGTTTACCATTTTAAATAAACATAGACTTTATCATTTCCAAAGATTACAATTTTAAGTAAATGAACAGGAAAGGGAGTAGAATATGAAGAAAATATTAACAATGCTAATTGTTCTTCTACTAGTATTATCAATTTTACCTAAACAAGAAGTGTCTGCAGCTGGATTTACAGATGTGAAATCTACACACGGTTTCTATGGCGAGATTATGTTCTTGCTAGAAAAAGGAGTGATAAATAGCGGTACAAGTTTTGGAGTCGATCAAAAAGTTACTCGTGAAGAAGTAGCTGTGATGGTTTCTAAAGCAGTTGGACTTAAAGGAGGTATGACAACTACACCGTTTAAAGATGTTCCTTCATCATTAGCATCTTCGGGATATATCAAATCAGCGGTTGATGCAGGTGTGTTGTCTGGATATACAGATGGTACGTTCCGTCCTAAAGAAATCGTTAATCGTGGTCAAATGGCGATTTTCCTTGCAAATGCTTTTAAATTAACGACTGAATCAAATAATAACTTTAAAGATATGTCACCTTCAATGTCGTCATATAGTTCTGTTAAAAAAATTGTACATTTGAAAATCACAACAGGGTTTTCTGACAATACATTTCGTCCAACTGAAACTTTAACACGTGGGCAAATTTCGGCCTTCTTAGCTCGTGCTATGGGTTATGAGAAAGTAGCTGTAACCCCTACTCCATCGCCAGTACAAACTGGATTTGCTAACTGTACTGAGATGCGAAAAGTATATCCAAATGGAGTAGCTTCAACTCATCCAGCGTATGAGTTGAAACATGACCGAGATAAAGATAACTGGGCTTGTGAGCTTTAATGTGACAAAACTTTTTTAAGAGTAAATAGAATGAATTTGAATGAGATGATAAACATATTACCTATCTGGGTGTCTCTATTACTAATATTTACACTGCAATATCTAGGAGAAAGTAATTACAAAATATATGTATAAACTCTATGATTCTAAATATTCTTATTTAGAAAAAGAATACGAAAATTGTAATGATTTATTTATTGGAATTTTTAAGTAGTAATTTTTTTTAATGATTATTTTAGAGTCCTTCATTTAAAGGGCTTTCTCTTTTGGCCAAATTTCCACCATAGGAGTTGTTTACAGAAAAATTATTTGTATTCATCATAGGCGGTACATGGCTAACATTCCTCATAGGGCCATGGCATATATTATTAAAGATTTTACTAATCTTTATGGCAAGTGACATAGTAACAAGGGTTATTTACTCAGCAATAGAACGTCATCTGAAATAGCTTACAAAGTATTTCTAAGGAAAGCGACAATTATGGCAGTATTTTTAGCTGCTTTATGTTTATTTAACACCAATTCAAAGATAAATAAAAAAACACCACCTCCGAAGAGATGATGCTTTTTTTGGAAAAATCCTTCGTTCCTTAAGGATTTTCGTGGGTTTGGCACCCAATGATCCCGACTGGGCTCGAACCAGCGACCTCCACCCTGTCAAGGTGGCGCTCTCCCAGCTGAGCTACAAGATCTAATTTCTAGGACAAACTCTATTATAACGTTTGTAGGATAATAGTCAATGCCCTAGAAGTAATTTATATAGTGATTTTATTGTAAGAAAGAAGTCCATTCTGTTTGAGTACGACCGTTACTTAAAGACCAACATTCTAATGCGACGGCTTTTCCTGCTTGTGTTTCAAATGCCAAGCTTGCGCGCTGAAATAAAGGACCCCACCCTGTCATTGGGACATTGTTTATTAATGTTGTGTGAGGTATCCATTTCCCTGGTAGATAATGAGAGATTTCATTTGTATGTAAATCCATAATCAATGAAAATAATTCGCGATGAAAAGTTTCTATTTCTTTCGTTACTACGGGTGCTGCAAAAAATGTTCCTTGTTGTTTAAAAAAACCAAGAGAAGATATAGTTATATCAAGTTGTTTTTGCTTATCTATCCATGGTTTTACGCGTTCTTTCAATAGAAGGGGGTCTATTTTTTCAAACGAAAATAAACTGATATGAGGTGGGAGGGTAGTTTCTTTGCCTCGACTTGATGCTAGGTGTAGGTCACTAATATTTTGTTCCAATTTTGTAGATAGTTTATAGTCAAATCGTAAAACGAGTACTTGCATAAAATTGCCCCTTTTCCTGTTCTCCTGTTATAAATCCTGTTTCTAACGCTTGTTACTCAGAAAAAAACTAAGTTCCTAACTTTGAATATCATATACTTTATTTCAGTACGTGTTATATCTTCTTGTTTTTAGGTTTTTATCACCTTTAGTTAAACAATAATTATTACCTGTTAACTTATTAGTGTAAACTTCATTAAACGTGTTATTGACGCACTAATACTTATATTCCGAATGTTTATAAATCAGTATTTTCACATGAATTTAAATACTCATATGAAGCGGAAAGATAGCAGCAACACATGCGAAATTTCTGGTAAAAGGTTTCTAGAACTGCTGTCCATAAGAGTAATCATCATCAACTTTCACCTACATTAAAAATAGATGCACTCTCTAGTAAAACCTAATTGTGCTCACTTGTCGTTGCCCACAAGGAAAATCTCCGAGCGTTTTATGTTATTTTCCGTGTTTATAACAATAAATTCCTTACAGTCATGGTCTTTCCGTTATACTTTACTATAATGGTAACAACTCAACATTCATTATGTTTGATCTCGCTAATGAGTCAATTTCATAACTCCTCAATTAGATAATAAACACGAACATCATTTAATTGGAATTTATATTAATAATACGTTAATTTTAGACAGGTATC
>NZ_ALJG01000121.1 GCF_000286315.1 Paenisporosarcina sp. TG20
CAGAGTGACGAGGAGATTAAAGCCGTGCCCCACGGAAAGCTTCCGCATGGAGTGAAAATCAACTTTGTTCGGATTTTATTGCTAGATTTTTATTATGAAATTGACTTATTTTGCAAAAAAAAGCTGAACAGAGTCGGTCTCTGTTCAGTACTTTGGAAATTGGAAAGGTTTTTCATCAGGATATAGCCTGCCTAGCATTTCATCATATGTATCGTTCCCATAATCGAAACAACGACGTACGCGTGAAATAGTAGCTGTGCTAGCACCTGTCTTATTTTTAATTGTTTCATAAGTTTTTTTCATACGTAACATATGTGCAACTTCAAAACGCTGTGATAGCGACTGAATTTCACTAATGGTGCATAAGTCATCAATAAATTTATAGCATTCTTCTAAATCTTTTAATTCTAAAATCGCTTTAAACAACTGATCTGTTTGGTGACCACGAATTTTATCTACCTGCATTGAATGACCCCCTTTTCAAGCTTACCTAGTGACTATGGAGTGAAAGTAACCATCTGATCAATACTTTTAACTAAATGAATCCATGATTTTCCTGGAACGAGTTTAACGGGCTGACCGTTATCCATTGGAGTGAGAATACCATCTAGTTGTTGCCATTCAATTTTTTTCATGACTCCAGATTGGAACAAATAGGCAGTTCCTCCCGATGTCAGATCTAGTTGCTGACGACCAACGGAATCGATCGTTTGGTGAACAACTTCAAAAAACAGTACATTTGCTAAGAGAACATCTTCTGAGGACTCTTTATCAATTGTGACAATTCCACCGGAAGATCTATTGTATTGTTGCGTAATTGTATCATATGAATAGACATGGTGGAAGTCTTCGTTAACACCATAACGTACATCAATCAAGGTCGCCGGTTCGCCAGTGGATAGTTCTTGTTCTGACTCATAAAACGATATACCAGGAAGCTTTTCGATTTCTGTCCGTGCATTTACTTTTTCCATTCCTTCAATTACATGGTCATCTGTTATATACGAATTATGAGGTGCTACACGATCACTTGAACGTCTAAATAGAGTTCCATCGTATTGCATCCCATTAATGTTATCTACTACACCATTTCTTAACATCTGCAAAGCTTCAGGACTATAGCCATGTGCAACGTAAAAAGCGTCGAGGCCTTTTGTTATATTAATAAAGTAATCCCGAGCACTTCTGACAGGTCCCATTTTTTCAGGAAGCTCACTTTGAAACAACGCAAGTATTCTTGTGATGTTTCCTTCAGCAACCATCTCATAAACAATATCAGCACTCGCAATTCCTGATTGAGGTCTTGCTTTCGGATGGTTATTGTAAGTTACGATTACTGGACGACTCGTAAATTGTTCTTTAGAACGTTCACCTGAAAACGGTGCAATATATGGGTCAATCTCAACTTTAACTTCTTCTTCCTCTTCTTCAACGGGTGGAGTTTCTTCTACTTCATTCTCAATTGGTTGAGTTGTCTCGATTGATTGTTCTGGTTCATTAGAACAAGCAGTGACAATGAATAGTAAGACTAATAATACTAGTAAATTCTTCATCGTTATCCCCCTAAGATCTCATAAACGCAGGGAACAAAACGGACTTTTTCATCACATCAAAAATTCCGCGTTGTGTGATTCGTACATACGGCAAGTGAGTAGATTGTAAAAACAACAATGTATAAACTGCATCACCGTGTATATACCCTCGTTCTTTTAACGCTTTCTTTAAGTTTAATTCTTGTAAGATTAAGTCATCTAAGTTTTCACTAGACAAGCTCCCACCAATAGTTAATGGAATATGTGCGATTGTTTCACCATGTTCTACTAGAACTATTCCGCCTTTCAAGCGTTTCATTTCATTGAAAGCAAATAGCATATCTTTACGGTTCTTCCCAATAAGGATAATATCTCCTGTATTCGAGTAAGAGGATGCAAAACCCTGCACAGAATTAGCAAAACCTTTAATCATTGTATTTACACGCCACTTACCTTTACGATCAATTAGCATCAAGTAGCTTTCATCATGTTCTGTACTTAAGCTTTCCACGCCTGTATAAATTGATACACTGTATGGTTTTGTAATTACATCGTTAACCATTTCAATTCCAAAAGGCATAGAGAATTCAAAGTCTCCATCATGCAAATCATACGGTAGCTCTAATCCACCAAAGGCAGACCAATCAATTGTTGGTAACTTTTTAACTTGCTGTCCATCTTTTTTTAACCAATGTCCTTTTGATAGTACACTTACTGGGACTGGATTATATTCATTTTCCAAAAAGTTCAATGTAGCAAGTCGCCCTGTTGCTATAAAGCCATGTAGGCTTGTCATATTGTAGTATCGAGCCACATTGTAGGAAGCCATTTGATATGCATCGATTGGATTTACACCAGCATCTAGTGCTACTTGAATACATTTATCCATCACACCGTCGAGATGGAATGAAGGTGTAGAACCATCTGTTGTCATCATTAAATGGTCAAATACATCCAATCCTTTATCAACGATACCTTTTAATAAATCCGGCAGGTCTGGTCGAATAGACGAATGTCTTAAAGTCACAGCATATCCATGTAGCAACCGACGTTCTACTTCTTCAATAGTCATTGCTTCATGGTCTCCATCAGTTCCAATCAAGCGCATGCGGGCCAATGTTTTTTCTGATGCCCCAGGAAAATGGCCTTCTATTTTTTTACCTTTTAGTTTACCAGATTGCAACCAGTGTAACATCTGATCATCACCTGCTAATAATCGAGGCCAAGCAGTTAACTCGCCTCCCATAAGTACTTCAGGACGATTTAGCCATTCATAAATTGATTTTGTAGTAAACAATTCATCTTCATTTTCAAGCTCTGTTTGTGAGTCAAATCTTGCCCACCAATAGAATGAAAAAGGTAATTCATTTAGCTGATCTAAAATTGAAAACGCTTTCTCATTTTCAAGAAATAAAAAGAGGATTAGGTTATCGGAAAGAAAAGTTGTAGTGCCTAATTGAGCCGCATAATCCGCAAATGATTGGGGATTATAAAGTTGAAATGGATGAACATGAGGTTCAATATAGCCTGGCACAATAACCTGTCCACTGGCATCAACTATTTCTGCGTCAGAAGTCTTTTCAGGCATTTCTTTACCTGCATATATAATACGGTCTTTGGAAATCCAAATATTTCCTTCTACCCACGTTTTTAACACACTATGTAAGTATTTCGCGTTTATGATAATTTTGTCGGGGCTCGACTTTCCATCAATCATACTTATTTGATGACGGATTTCATTAATTTTCCACAATGTGTGTTGCATGTCATCCATTCTCCTTTTAGTATGGTTTATTTATTTTATATTAGCATAACAATTAAAAACTTTAAAGAACTTATGAAAAATTCAGACAAGGAGGTATGTCAGAAATGTCACAATCACAAAACATTAGTACACGAAATGCTCTTGCTAGACTAACGCTTGGTCTTAGTATGCTCGCTTATGGTACCGCAAGACTCTCTCGTAATCCACAATGTAAAACAGGTCTAATGATGGTTACTTGTGGAGCTATGAAAGCGGCTGAAGGAACCGTCAAATTTTGTCCACTTAAGGCCCTGATACAACAGCAAGTAAAGATGGGTACTCGACCTGAAATAGAGAGGCTAATGAAAGATTTCGCTAACGAAGGTATGTCGGTTAGTACTTAATTAAGAATAATTCGGAATGAGCGTAATGATTTATAGTTTATTCGGATTCAATCCATTTTTAATTTGCTTCGTGAAGAGTTTATTCAGTTTCTCTCACGCTGTTTATTCTATTTCTCCAATAATTATGTTAAGAAAAACCGGGCAAAATTTGCCCGGTCCTTAAAGAAAGCACACAGTATCCACTTTGGTTTATGTTATGATTTTCGTTGCAGGCGGACGCTTTCCGCGGGCGGTCCAGTGAGCCTCCTCGTCGCCTGCGGGGTCTCACTGGAC
>NZ_ALJG01000122.1 GCF_000286315.1 Paenisporosarcina sp. TG20
CTTTTTGAACACGCTCTTTTAGTAAGATATTTCTTTCAATCTTACTAGTAATTTCAATGGTTGTACCGTTTATCGCAGTACCAAGTGCATCAGCAGCAACAGCATTAACTGTTGACGAGGCGATTGGGCAATTTATAGTAGATGCAAAGAAAGATATAACGGTAGAAGGTTATGTAGTTGGCTTTGTTGCTAGCGAATCAAGTGTTGTAAATCCTGCAACAAGTGATACAAATTATGCAATTGCATCTACTCCAGGTGAGACAGATGTAGCTAAAATGATTTATGTTCAACTTCCAAGTTCTCCAGCATCATTAAGAACTGAGTTTGGACTTCTAAAAAACCCAGGTAATCTTGGGAAAAAAGTAGTGATGTCTGGTTCACTAGAAAAATACTTCGGAAGTCATGCTGGTCTAAAAGCACCAACTGCTATGGCATTCGTTGATGACGGAGGGACACCACCACCACCATCAACAGCTGAAGTAATGGAGAACGTTGCGGCTGCTCGTGCAGTGACAGATGAGAATAAATTAATTGAAGTAACTGGAACAGTAACAACAGGCATGGGATTCTGGGGCGGTAAAGCGTTCTATATCCAAGATGCTACTGCAGGACTCTATGTATATACGTCGACAGCTGACGTTCAACCAGGCGATATTGTTAAAATTGAAGGAAAAGTAAGTCCATACAGTGGCGAACTTCAAATTCAACCGTCAAAAATTACCGTTGTTTCTTCAGAAAATTCACTACCTGCTGAACAAGACATCACTCCAGCTGGCGTGAAAGAAGATACGCAAGGTGAACGTATTCAATTAGACAATGTAACAATCACAGATCTGAAATCAGTTAATGATTACGGTTCATTCGAATTCACAGCTACAGATGAAAACGGTGAATCGGTTGTCATCCGTAACGATAACCGTAACGGATTGGATTATGATGACTTCATTAAGCGTTATAAAAATGGCGACCTTGTAAATGTTTCTGGGATCGCATCTAAATTCAACACAACTTACCAAGTTAAAACACTAGGTCTTGAAAGCTTTGACTTAGTTAACAAACCTGATGTGTACACAGATATTTTCCCAGGAACAGTATCTGAAGGAACAGAAATTTCATTAATTTCACCAATTGTTGACGCGGCTATTCACTATACGGTTGATGGTTCAACACCAACAGTTGATAGTACTCTGTACACAGCTCCTATCACATTAACAAAAGACACTACAATTAAGGCGATTGCTGTTAGTGATTCGACTTCTGAAGTCTTCTCATTCACTTATAACGTCTTGAAAGTGGACAACCTTTTAATTCGTGATATTCAAGGAGAAGGTCATTATTCAGATTACGAAGGTGCAGTTGTAAAAGAAATCACGGGTGTTGTTACTCACCTATACAACAGTGCAAACTTTGTTATTCAAGATGTAAATGCAGATGACGATAATACTACTTCTGAAGCAATTATTGTTAACAAAGCTTCGAATGGTTTTGCAGTCGGTGACTTAGTGACCGTTGAAGGATCAGTTGAAGAATGGTATTACGAAGGCTATAAAGAGATGAAAGCAAGTGACTTACCAATTACGCGTATTCTTGCAACAGCAACAGTCGCTAGTGGAACAGCACCTCTTCCTGATGCATTAGTACTCGGCGAAGACATTTTCCAACCGACTGAAATCATTGATAACGATGGCTTAACATCATTTGATCCGGCTGAAGACGGAATCGACTTCTATGAATCCATTGAATTAATGCGTATCGCTGTACCAAATGCAAAAATAGTAGGTCCACAAAAATACGGAGAAGTCGTAGTTGTAGCAGGTAACTCTACAGAAACTGAATTCAATGTTTTAGGTGGAATTAATATTTCAGAAAATGATTACAACCCAGAACGTGTTATCGTTGACTTCGATAATACATCGTACAATGCTAAATCGGGTGACTACTATACTGGCGATATCATCGGAGTAATGGGCTTTGGTTTTGGTAACTTTAAACTGTGGACAGAAGAAGAAAATCTTCCAGAGATCACACGTGTGGAAAAACCAAATCTAATAACTGATATTAACCCAGTACCATATAAACTTACTGTAGCAGCATATAACGTAGAAAACTTCTCAAACAATATTAAACAAACTCCGGATGAAAAAGTGGCGAAAATCGCTAAATCATTCGTTGAAAATATGAAGTCGCCTGATATTATCACACTTGTAGAAGTACAAGATAATGATGGTGCAACAGGGTCAGATAATGCTGATGCGACAGAAAGCTATGAACGTTTGATCGCAGCAATCGTAGAAGCGGGAGGTCCAACGTATGAGTGGACCGATATCGCACCAGAGTACAATCAAGATGGTGGACAACCAGGTGGGAATATCCGCGTAGGTTACCTATACAACCCAGAACGTGTAAAACTGTCTGAAGGAACAAAAGGTAGTTCAACAGAGGCTGTCACTTGGGTAAATGGAGAACTTTCTAAAAACCCTGGTAGAATCTTAGACTTACCACAAGAAAACACACGTAAACCATTAGCGGCTCAATTTGAGTTCCAAGGTCAAAAAGTAGTTGTTATTGGCGCTCACTTAAACTCAAAAGGTGGAGACCAACCGTTATTCGGGAAAAACCAACCTCCATTCTTAGGTTCTGAAGCAGAACGTATCGAGCTTGCAAAAATGATTAACAACTTCATTAAAGAAGGACAAAAGCAAGATCCAGACCTAAAAGTAATCGTTGCTGGTGACATGAATGATTTCGAATTCACACCTACACTTGCGGAACTTAAAGGTGGAATCTTAACAAATTTGGTCGAAAAAGTACCGGCTGATGAACGTTTCTCTTATTACTATCAAGGGAATAACCAAGTACTTGACCATATGTTAGTAACAAACAATATTGCAGACACTGCTATTGTTGATATGATTCACATTAATGCAAATTATATGGAGATGCACGGTCGCGCGTCTGACCATGATCCATTATTGATTCAAGTGGACTTGAAGCCAGGGAAAGCGGTTGGTCGTATTTCAGGATCCGATCGGGGTAAGACAGCTATCGCTATTTCACAAAGTGGCTGGGAAACGGCTAAAACAGTTATTTTAGCCAGAAGTTCTATGTTCCCAGATTCACTCGCTGCAGCTCCACTTGCTTACAAGTTGGATGCACCGATTCTATTAACGAAAGAGAATGGTTTGGCTTCTGAAACCATTGTAGAACTGAAGCGCTTAAAAACTGAAAAAGTTATTATTGTAGGTGGAGAAGGCGCAGTTTCTCAAGACATCGTTAGAAGTCTTTATGCACAAGGAATCTTTGTAGAGAGAATAGCTGGGGCGGATCGCTTCGAGACAGCTGCAAAGGTTGCTATGAAATTAGGTGGAACACCAGAGAAAGCTATTGTAACAGATGGTTATAATTTCCCTGATGCACTTACTATTTCTTCTTATGCTGCACAAAATGGCTATCCGATACTATTAACAAAAACGGATACATTGCCTGAAGCAACTTTAAATGTTTTACAAGCGATTCCGGATACGATTGTTATGGGTGGCGAGAAAGCTGTTTCTGCTGCGGTTGCGGGTCAACTTAATAATCCTGTGAGAATTTTCGGGGATGATCGTTTTGCAACGGGAGCGGCTGTTATTGAGTCATTGGGTCTTCCGACTGATGAAGTGTTTGTAGCTACTGGTTTAAGTTTTGCTGATGCTATGACTGGTTCTGTGCTTGCGGCTAAGAATGGGGCTCATATTATTTTGGTGAGACCGAGTTCTATTCCGACTCCTACTGCAGATTTGATTACGAAGTATGATATTCGTAACTTTACTCTTCTGGGTGGAGAAATGGCTATTAACGGAGCTTTATTTGAATAAGGTAGTTTAGAATGAGAAGAGTCCAGCAACTGTTTCAAGTTGCTGGACTTTTTTTGGCAAGAATAAGAAAGTATACAAATTTAGTGAGCCATGAATCCAGTATTTTAAGGAGTAGTTTCTAGTATGATACCGCTGATTTGCGCT
>NZ_ALJG01000123.1 GCF_000286315.1 Paenisporosarcina sp. TG20
AGACTGAAGCCATGCCCGCGAAACGCGTCCACCGTAGCGGAAATAAACGGGTTTCTATGGTTACCCATCTTAAAGGATCGGGCGTACTTTTCTGGGTTTTTCTTAATTACTATATGGTTTCATAGTCATTTACTCTTATTAATATTTTAAAATACTTACTTCTATTTCTAGTAAATAAGTAATATATTAATCCGTAGTTTAGAAAAATAACTAAATTATGGGTTTTAATATGAGGGGGAAAGAAATTTGAAGAAGAGTAAGTTTGTGAAGTTAGTAAGTGGCATTGTAGCATTCGTAATGATTCTATCATTACTATCACCGTTATCGGTATCAGCAAACACACAACAAGCAAAACCATTTAAACCAACGGCTCAAAACGAAAGTACAATGCAATTAAAGGCTGCCATCGCTGAACAACTGAATGTATTAGAAGGTGGCGCATCACTTCACAAGGACTTACAAGGTTTAACAGGAAATGGACAAGTTTCGGTTATCGTACATCTATCTCAAAAACCAGTAGCTCTTGAAAAAGGAATAAAAGAGTTAGCAGGGAAAAAGTTTACTAGTTCAGAAGCAGCCCAAGTAAAAGCGGAAGTAAAAACACAACAGACATTTGTGATTAAAGAAATGAATGCTAAAAATATTTCTTTCAAACAAGGCTTCACATTTGATACTGTTTTAAACGGCTTCGCAGCAACGGTAAAGGCAGATGACCTTACAAAACTTCTAACAATTAAAGGAGTTACATTAGTCGAACCAGACGCAATCGTCAGCGCGTCACAAGAGTCAAAAGCATTTACAACAACTACGTCACCCGACCTAGTAAAAAATGATAAGATCGAACCGGCAATGAATACAAGTATTTCCTTCCTTGGAATCGAAAAACTATGGAATGAAGGATATGAAGGACAAGGTATTAAAGTAGCAGTTCTTGACACAGGTATTGATAAAGAACATCCAGAATTTAAGGGTGTGTACGTAAGTGGTAAAAACTTCGTACATCAAGTAGTTGGAGCTGATTATGCACGACCACGTTCGGATGATGATGCTTCTGAAACATCACCGTTAGATCGTCCAGCTACTAAACCTGAATTCAATGCAAACGGAAGTTCTTTTACACATCTCACGGCACACATGTGGCGGGGACAATTGCGGCAGCTGGAAATAACGAATTTGGAATTAAAGGAATCGCACCAGAAGTAGATCTTTACGCTTATCGTGTGCTTGGCGCATATGGCAGTGGAGCTACATCAGGCATTATTAAAGCAATAGACACAGCAGTAATTGAAAAAATGGACGTGATCAACTTGTCACTTGGTGGAGGAGCAAACTCGGAAACTGATGGTGGGTCATTTGCAATTAATAACGCAATGATGGCAGGGACAATTTCAGTTATCGCGACAGGAAACTCAGGTCCGAACCGTGGAACAATGGGAACTCCTTCAACTGCACGTCTAGGGATTGCAGTAGGCAATACAACAAACCCTGAAACAAAACACAGTTCGCTAGTAAATGTGACAGTAGGCGAATATGTACTTTCTAAACAACAAGATTTGATGGGTACGACTTTCGGTAAAGACCCGGCAACACAACTTCAAGGGGAGTTCGATTTAGTAGCAGTTCCTGGTAATGGGACGGCATCTGATTACAACGGACTTGATGTTGCAGGAAAAGTTGTCCTTGTGTCACGTGGGGCAATTGCCTTTGTGGATAAAATCGCATATGCAAAAGCTAACGGCGCAGCAGCCGTTCTCATTCACAACTTAACGGGTGGATCTGAAGCACCAAATAAGTCTGGGATATTCCTTGGGGATTCTTTTGCTTTCATCCCAACATATGATCTTTCTCAAACAGACGGAGATGCGATTCGTTTGGAGTTAGCAAAGGGTGAGGGGAAAGTTACATTTGGAAATTTCGCTTCAACCAATACACTTGGGGACGATGTAAATAACTCGAGTTCACGTGGACCATCCACACCGAACTTCGATATCAAACCAGATGTTTCAGCACCTGGGACGAATATCATGTCATCCATTGCGATGTACCAAGCGGACTTCCCAGAAGCATCATATGATGAGGCTTACGATCGTTACACTGGTACATCAATGGCTACTCCACATATTGCGGGAATTGTGGCACTTGTTAAACAAGCAAACCCGAATTGGAATGCGTTCGATGTAAAAGTAGCCCTTTCCAATACCGCAAAAGTTCTAGACACAACTAAATACGATGTCTTCTCTCAAGGTGCAGGACGTGTAGATGCATATGCGGCGGCTCATCCAAAGGTGCTTGCTTATGGCATTGACACGGCGGTTCTTGATCAAAGTGGGACAACTGTTGAAAACTTAAAAGGAACTGTCACATATGGTCCACGATCATTGGCTGAAAACCTCACCGTGACGAAACAAATTCGTGTGAAGGATATAACAGGCAACGGTGGAGAGTACAATGTGAAGGTCGATGTGACGAAATCCTTCGGTGATGCAAAACTAACGATTGATAAACCGACATTTACATTGAATGGTGAACAAATGTTGAATGTTACGTTGACTGCATCGAAAAATGAAACTACAAAGTTAGGTGATGAAATTCTTGGCTATATCCACATTGAAAGTGCGGATGGAGAAACTGAAATTTCACTACCTTTCGCGGCTGACTTCGGTGGAACTTCAGCAATTCAATTTAAAGATTACAACATTACTGAAACTGACCTATCATTTGATGGGGATGGCGTGCAGGATGAAGCGGTGCTTTCATTCACACTGACAGGTAATGTGAATACGAACTACATTGAGATCTGGGACATTATGAATCCAGATGGTGGTGAATATGGGGATGGCTATATCGGCTACTTGCATGCATCGAGTTCTCTCGTAGCAGGTTCATACACATTACCAATAAAAGGGCAGTACAGACCTTGGACTTCGGGCGCACAGATAACGAATATACCAGATGGTTTATACACAATCGATTTTACAGGACAAACAGTATCAGGCGACCCACCGTATGTTGGTGGCTATGTTGGACCAGTTGTTGTAAAAACAACAGATCCAGTTATTACGTCAGAAACAGTACTTGTAACTGATAAAGCAAGCTTTGAGTTTGACGGACAAGTTACGGATAAATATATCGACTACAACACAGAGTTAAATAACTATGATTTAGGCTATGACTTAAATTCTAAATTAGAGGCAAGTTTTGAATTAACAGGTCCTGATGATAATGTACTTCAAAACGGTCCTATTACTTTAAATCAAGACGGTTCGTTTAACTTGGACATTCCATCAACACTACGTGGGAACAATACATTAACAGTGACTGTTAATGATGTCGCAGGTAACTCCGGTTCTACGGAATTTGTTATTGTGAATGAAGAGGAAGATGTACCGGATGTCGTGACCCTATCAGTTGATCCATCAAACCTAGATTTGAAAGTAGGTCAAACTGATCAACTAGAAGTCACATCAACAGTAACGAAACCTGATGGGTCAAAAACAGATGAAAATGTAACAGAAGTTGCTACTTACAGTGGTTTTAACAATTCGATTGTATCGGTTGATAAAGGCAATGTCACTGCAATAGCAGAAGGTACAACTGAAATAACAGTCAAACACAATGACGTAGTTATAACAGTCCAGGTAAAGGTGAATAAAGCTGATGTAATCACTCTTTCAGTTAATCCATCAAACCTAGATTTGAAAGTAGGTCAAACTGATCAACTAGAAGTCACATCAACAGTAACGAAACCTGATGGGTCAAAAACAGATGAAAATGTAACAGAAGTTGCTACTTACAGTGGTTTTGACAATTCGATTATATCGGTTGATAAAGGCAATGTCTCTGCAATAGCAGAAGGTACAACTGAAATTACAGTCACATATGAGGACGTAGTTACAACAGTCAAGGTAAGCGTAAATAAAGCTGATGTAATCACTCTTTCAGTTAATCCATCAAACCTAGATTTGAAAGTAGGTCAAACTGATCAATTAGAAGTTACATCAACAGTAACGAAACCTGATGGTTCAAAAACAGATGAAAATGTAAC
>NZ_ALJG01000124.1 GCF_000286315.1 Paenisporosarcina sp. TG20
CACCTACTTGACTGGGAACAGCGCGAGCCGAAGACCCTGCAGCGAGCGGAAAGAATCGAAGGCTAAGAACGCCACATCGTGTGGCAATGCCTTCGTGACCAACATCCGGTTGGCCCGAAGCGGCTGAGGCCGTGCCCACGGAAAGCGTCCGCCTGCAACGGAAATCACTAGATCTAAATAGAAGGCTGTCATATTCTTTAAACTGATACTTAAATCATCTGTACTTTCTTAAAGGACCGGGTTCACTTCGCCCAGTTTTCTTAAGGATTTTATTACTAGATTTTTTATTATGAAATTAACTTATCTAAGGAGGAAATAGAAAATGAGAATATACACACGAACTGGGGACAAAGGACAAACAAGTTTAATCGGTGGCCGAGTAGATAAAGACGCACCACGCGTTGAAACGTATGGTACGATCGATGAAGTGAATTCGTTTATTGGTAAGGCAATGACGGAACTTGACCCATCGGTTTTCACAGATTTACTCACTGATTTAGAAGCGATTCAAAATGAATTATTTGATTGTGGTGGCGATTTAGCAAATGTGAAAGCGAATCGTACATATAAAATGACGGAAGAGCCGGTAGAAGTTTTAGAAAAACGCATTGATGAATTGATGGAAGAACCTCCAATGCTAGAAAAATTCATTTTACCAGGCGGGTCACCAGCTGCAGCCACACTGCATATCGCACGTACAATTACACGACGGGCTGAGAGACAAATGGTGACGTTGATGAAAGTCGAAGAAGACATTCCAAGTGTAGTCCAACGATATTTGAACCGCCTATCTGACTATTTATTTGCAGCGTCGAGAGTAGCAAATTCACGTGTCAACGTACCTGATAATGAATATGTACGATCTGCTAAGGTATTTCGAAATGGTGGTCGAGCGAAAAAAGTGGAGGAATAATCAATGAACGTACGTTTATTGACATTAACCGCAATGATTGCGACATTATGTGCACTCGGTGCGCTTATTAAAATACCTGTGGGAATTGGGTCAGCAGCTCTCGATGTGGTGCCAGCTTTAGTTTCTGTCGCTATCTTGCCGCCTATATTTTCAGGGATTGCTGCGTCAATTGGTCATTTGGTGTCTTCATTATCCGCGGGAATGCCATTTGGTCCTTTTCATATCGTAATAGCAGCAGAAATGTTTATAATCTTATGGGTTTTTGCAATTTTACATCGAGCAGGGAAGACCGTCTGGAAATGGGTATTTTTCGTGATAGCAAATAGTGTAATTGCACCATTGCCGTTTTATTTCCTGATTGGATCTGTGTTCTTTTTTGCAGCAGTCCCTGCATTATTTCTAGCATCCTGTATAAATGCTGGAGTTGCTTTTTTGTTGGCACCTATGGTGGAACGACTTTACAAGAGAGTGGTTATTAAATGAGAAATGCACTCAAATTGCCAAACGGTTTTGTAGTCACATCTGATAATTCCGCTGGTATTGGTGAAAAACAAGCTGACATTGTTTATGCCATGAATGATGTTGTTAGTTATTTTGCATCACGTGTTGCTTTGCTTGAGCAATGGGCAGCGTTTGCAGAAGTTGATTCTGTCATACTTCAAAATTTCACGAGTGAAGCGGCGTGGGATTCATACATGATTGGAATCAAACGTTTACTTGAAGAAGTTGATCTAGGGCAAGTTCCAATAAGCGGCAGCAGTGAATCGAATATGGAACTTATGCAATCCGCTATGTCGGTCACAATGATTGGTCGTACTAGAGAAATTGTGGATTGTGACGTTACATGGTTTATTAATGGTCAACCATACGTCGGGAATGAAGTGCTTGAGAATATTGATGTGATTGCGGACATGAATAAGATCAAGGAAGCGATTGCAAATGGGTGGGTTAGGAAGGTTTGGCCCGTTGGTTCGAAAGGAATTCAGGCCGAAGCTAAAACGTTACTTAAAGATGAATCACTAGTGGTTGTTTCAGAATTAGACGTCGTGAAGTCAGCAGGACCTAGTACAGTGGTTCTTTTGGGGATTCCACCTGAATATGTAGAGCTATCGATACGCCATTTTGGCAATGAGTTTAGAGAGTTAATTGTGATGTAATTGACTTTGGTGGATGCGCGAAGTGACGCTAGCTATATAGAAAGAAGCGGCCGAAGATACAATTTCGGCCTTTTTTGGTTCTTTAAGTTCTGAAGAATTCAATAGTGATTATCAAGTTGTTTTAACTTATTCACTATCCACTTAAACAAAACACCTATAAAAATGTAAATAGGAAATGAATAAATGTATTCCCAGTGATATACTTCGTAGATACCTAACCAGCTTAGCAATGGTTCTAATAAAAACGAAAAGATAAAAGAACTAATTGTCATAGCAATAAAAAAAGATTTCCAACCACTAAAATATTGATAAATTATCATATAAATAATTGGCAGATGAATTTTATGAATTTCGATAATAGCAGGCACTACGGGAAAGATTTTATCAGGATAATCCCATAGCACAAGTGATACACCTATTCCATCTAAAACGAACACAGTTGATGATATCATAAGTCCATATGTGATTATTTCTATAGTTCTTTTTTTATCTAATATTAGTACCCAAATAATAAAAAATCCTATGGTTGTGATTAGAAGGAACCACCAATTGAATGTGAATAAAGTTTCATTAAGCCAATGGTCTAAATCCATATCTTTTTTCAGTCTACTTAATTCAATTATCTGGTTCCAAGTGGATTGCTCAGCTACTTTTATTGAGATTGTAGTCACTTCGAATATATTGAACATTCTATTCCTCCGAATTACTCATGACTTAATTTAATTATTATGTACATACTACACGAATATATTCTGTATAACTGATATCTGATATTTTTTGATAATAAGTAGCGGCCGTAGAATCATTTTCGGCTTTTTTTGCGTTCTCTATTCAAAAAACCGTTTTATGATTTGAGAGCTTTTAGGTTTTAAGGATCGATTGAAGTGGATTTTCACATGTTTTTAATGCCTTGTGCTAAAAGTGATGGAAAAAAGCATAAATTCCCCCCCTAGATTGAGAACGTTTTGAGATATTTTAACAAGAAATCATGGTGAGCAGTTGCTCAGTTGGAATTTTAGGTGTCCAAGTTGGAAAAATAGTCCTCCAAGTTGGAATATTTGAACCCCAAGTTGGAAAAATCACGTTCCAAGTTGTAATAGAGAAAAAATGGAAACTATAATGATGAGAACGAGCTAAGAAAGTGTCACAAACAGGAAAGTGGCAAAGGCTAGCCATGCCACCAAACATGCAATTGGGTTTAAGGTCTAGATGATTTTTCACAGAATTGAAGAAAAATCGTTAATTTACCAGTAATCTTGATGAATTATGTTGGATCTTTTAAAGGAAATCATGGTGAGCAGTTGCTCAGTTGGACTTTTAGGGGTCCAAGTTGGAAAAATAGTCTTCCAAGTTGGAATTTTTGGGCCCCAAGTTGGAAAAATCACGATCCAAGTTGGAATAGAGAAAATATGGGAACTAATGATAAAGAGTACGATTTATGAAACAGCACTTTTTTGCTTCCTTAAGAGGTTTTCTCTGCATGACAGTCTTCCTGGAACGAAGAGGAATCTACACTGTATAAACATAGGTTTCCGGGTCGCTGTGGACTGCAAACCTACTGCATCATAACCGCAAGAATGAAACAACTGAGAAAAGTGACTTCGTCACTTTTCTCAGTTGTATTTCTTTCATGCAATCTTGCGGCGTGTATGCGTCCGTCACTCCCCTACAACCCATTAGGAAATAGTGCTTTGAGTTTGGTGGACGAGAGAATAGACGTTGACTTTATAGAAAGTAGCGGCCGAAGATTCAATTTCGGCCTTTTTTTGCTCTCTTTATAATAATAAAAGTGCCATCTATCTAGTTTGTGTTTAATACTATAACGTGAAACTGTCACAAACAGGAAAGTGGCTAAGGCTAGCCGTGCCACCAAACATACAATTGGGTTTAAGTTCTAGATGATTTTTCAAAGAATTGAAGAAAAATCGTTATTTTACCAGTATTTTTGATGAATTATGTTGGATCTTTTAAAGGAAATCA
>NZ_ALJG01000125.1 GCF_000286315.1 Paenisporosarcina sp. TG20
ATGATTGTAGTGGAAGGCGGCGACTCCTGCGGGAAAAGCGAGACAGACGAGACCCCGCAGGAGCTTGCGACGAGGAGACTTGACGCTCGCCCGCGGAAAGCGTCCGCCTGTAACGGAAATTATACCTAAAACCAAAGTCGATACTATATGGAATGTCCGTCTAGACTGATACTTAAATTTACACATACAAAATCATAACTTAGCATTCATTCGCATAAACTCTTTCACATAGCTTTGTAAAGGAGGACAAGAAGTGAATCAAGTAAATTGGAATCTGCAAGAAGTATTTTATTTCCCGGAACATTATGGGGTACCAAGCGATGCATTTAAAATAAACGTTAAACCGCAAGTTGAATTTCAACAATTAAATGGAGTGTGCAGTTTATATGGTATTTACCACATATCAGCAAATGTCCATTTTCAACCAGGTGAATGTCAACATCTTTACACTTCAGAATGTATATCAATTGATGACCTAGACCTAAATGGTGAAAATGGTTATTTTGAATATGCAGTACCTTTATTTGTTGAATTACCACCAACTTACGTTCACGGTAAAATACAACCGGAAATTCAATTATCTAACATAGAAGCTATCATCACTGAAGACCAAACGTTAAAAATTGGATGGGACGTCATGTGTTCGTATGAAGAAGTTGAAGAACTACCAATGGAAAGTAGTTCTAGCTCTTCAAGTAGCAGCTCATCAAGTGAGGAATCCTCCCCAGAAGAAAATCAAGCGCCTAAAGGGGATAGTGCATTACCATTTTTCTTGTATGATTTAAAGGATTCTTATACAGTATTTGAAAGTTAAATGAAATCTCTTTGAAATAGAAAAGCAAACCCAATTAGAAAACACAAGAGAAAGATATCGAATGTGGTTGGGATAAAAATGGTTCTAATTAGTTGGAAACAACAAATGGGTATGACAATACTTTTACAATAAAAACGAGTTCTACGAAGCCAAGGGGGAAGCAGGTAGGGGTTATATCCTCTTCTCATTTAAATTCCTCCTTTCAATAATACTTGACGTCTAGACGTGTAGTCCTATACAATAATTTTAATCTTGAAATACGTAAGGCTTTGCAAGCAGTTGCTTGACGTGTCAACTAAATATGGATGCATCGATTGGGAAGAGTAAAATGTGCTGTTATCAGTAGAGAGGAAACGCTTGGTGAAAGTTTCCGTTAACACACTTTGAATGTCGCCCAGGAGCAGTTTCTGTGAAAAAATGTAGTAGCAGAAACCGGTTAAAAGCCGTTATATAAACTTGAGCGCGTGATGATTATTTGATTATCTGCGAATAAAGGTGGTACCGCGAACAACTCCTTCGTCCTTTTTGTGACGACTGGAGTTTTTTTGTATGGTTAAAAAATATTAACAACGATTTCTATGGACTGGTGTAGTACGCTTTTCTAATAAAAAAGGAGGAACTTATCATGACAGAACAAAAACCACAACTCCCAACAAAATATGATCCAAAGTCGATTGAACAAGGCCGTTATGAATGGTGGCTAAAAGGAAAGTTTTTTGAAGCTCAACCAAAAAGTAATAAGGAACCCTACACAATCGTTATACCACCACCAAACGTTACGGGTAAATTACACTTAGGCCACGCTTGGGACACAACTTTGCAAGATATTTTAATTCGCATGAAACGCATGCAAGGATATGATGCACTCTGGTTACCAGGAATGGACCATGCTGGAATTGCGACTCAAGCGAAGGTAGAAGAGAAACTTCGTTCAGAAGGCAAATCACGTTACGATTTAGGTCGTGATGACTTCATTACAGAATCGTGGAAATGGAAAGAAGAATATGCTAGCCATATTCGTACGCAATGGTCAAAACTTGGTCTAGGTTTAGATTATTCTCGTGAGCGTTTTACGCTTGATGAAGGTTTATCAAATGCTGTTAAAGAAGTTTTTGTTAAACTTTATAAAAAGGACCTAATTTATCGTGGAGAACGTATTATCAACTGGGATCCCGCAACGAAAACAGCGTTATCTGATATTGAAGTAATTCATCAAGACGTACAGGGTGCCTTCTATCATATGCGTTACCCACTATCAGATGGCACGGGTTATATTGAAATTGCTACCACTCGACCTGAAACGATGCTTGGCGATACCGCCGTAGCCGTGCATCCTGAAGATAAACGTTATTTACATTTAATCGGTAAAACAGTAACCTTACCAATCGTTGGACGTGAAATTAAAATAGTCGCAGATGATTATGCCGATATGGAACTTGGAAGTGGTGCAGTTAAAATCACACCAGCACATGATCCAAATGACTTTGAATTAGGTAATCGACATAACTTAGAGCGTATTTTAGTTATGAATGAAGATGGGACAATGAATGGTCTAGCTGGAAAGTATGAAGGAATGGATCGTTTTGAATGTCGCAAACAAATTGTAGCGGACCTTCAAGAATCCGGCGTCTTATTTAAAATTGAAGAACATCTTCATTCGGTTGGTCACTCTGAACGTAGTGGTGCAGTTGTTGAACCGTATCTTTCAACACAATGGTTTGTTAACATGCAGCCACTTGCTGATAAAGCGATTAAATTACAACAAGGTGAAGATAAGGTTGAATTCGTACCAGAGCGTTTTGAAAATACGTATTTACGCTGGATGGAAAACATTCACGACTGGTGTATCTCTCGCCAATTATGGTGGGGTCACCGCATTCCAGCATGGTATCATAATGACACAAATGAAATTTACGTTGGCCATGAAGCACCTGCTGACAGTGAAAACTGGAAACAAGATGAAGACGTTTTAGACACTTGGTTCTCATCTGCGCTTTGGCCGTTCTCAACAATGGGTTGGCCGGATGAAACGAACGAAGAATTCAAACGTTATTATCCAACTGATGTATTGGTTACCGGTTACGACATTATTGCATTTTGGGTATCTCGTATGATCTTCCAAGGTCTTGAATTTACTGATAAACGGCCGTTTGATGATGTATTAATTCATGGTTTGGTACGTGCTGAGGATGGTCGAAAGATGTCCAAATCACTAGGTAACGGGATTAATCCTATGGACGTTATCGATAAATATGGTGCAGATTCACTCCGCTACTTCTTATCAACTGGTTCATCACCAGGGCAAGATTTACGTTTCTCAATTGAAAAAGTAGAGTCCGTTTGGAACTTTGCCAATAAGATTTGGAACGCATCACGTTTCGCCATGATGAACATGGAAGGAATGAAGTTTGAAGACATCGACTTAAGCGGTGAAAAATCAGTTGCAGATGCATGGATTCTAACTCGCTTAAATGAAACAATTGATCAAGTTACGAAACAAGCAGATAAATATGAGTTCGGTGAAGTAGGTCGCGCACTTTACAACTTCATATGGGATGACTTCTGTGACTGGTATATCGAGATGGCGAAACTTCCTTTAAACGGTGAAGATGAAGACGCTAAGAAAATGACACGTTCAGTATTAGCATATGTGTTAGACAATACGATGCGATTACTACATCCATTTATGCCGTTCATCACCGAAGAAATTTGGCAGAGCTTACCACACGAAGGTGAATCCATAACAATAGCTGCATGGCCAACAGTAAATGAATTATTGACAGATACTAAGAAAGCATCAAGTATGAAATTGCTTTCAGATATCATTCGCTCTGTTCGAACAATTCGTGCTGAAGTTCAAACGCCAATGAGTAAAAAAGTACCTCTATACATCTCAGCAAAAGATGCTGAAACTTTAGCGATACTTGAAGAAAACAAGATGTACTTAGAGAAATTCTGTAACCCAGAACCATTAGTACTGGGTCAAGGAATCGAGGCACCTGGCCAATCAATGTCAAGTGTTGTATCTGGTGCACAACTATTTCTACCACTCGAAGGTTTAATTGATTTCGCAGCTGAAAAGGTTCGCTTAGAAAAAGAACTGGAAAAATGGGCGAAAGAAGTTAAGCTTGTAACAGGCAAACTTTCCAACGAACGCTTCGTGTCAAAAGCACCAGAAGCAGTCGTAGCGGAAGAACGTGCAAAACAACAAGACTATATTGAAAAACACGCGATTGTTGAAAAACGCTTAGCTGAATTGAAGAATATATAATTTTTAAAGAGTGTCTCAAAAGCATAAAGCTTTTGAGACGCTTTTTTTCTTGGGGTTTGAAGCTCAAAAGAAGAAATCATTCAGGAGTGTTTCAAAAGCTAGTTCACTTGAATTACTGAGATGATTTTTAAAGTGATTTTTTGATTTAGAAAAGTTTATCGGTCAAACTGGGTAG
>NZ_ALJG01000126.1 GCF_000286315.1 Paenisporosarcina sp. TG20
TGTTGGGGTGCGAAACTTAAGATCCACTAAACGCACCCCTGGATAAGCACACAACTTTCAGAATAAACATTTTCGTATTTAAGTGACTTGATGTTAAGAGTTCTTTATAATAAAGGTTATATTACAAACGAGGAGTCCTGCGATATGAGAGGAGTGCAACAATTGTTGGAGAATGGTAGCGGTGTATTAAACCATATTCCTTTACCAATGATGCTAACCGCGAATGACGCGAAGGTACTTTGGTGGAGTGAAGATGCTGAGAAAGCATTTGGCTATAAGGCTGACGAAATCGTCGGTAAATATTTCCCGTTTGGAGAGAGTTCAGAAACCCTTCAAACAAAGTGTAATCAAGTGCTCCAATGTGAAAACTCTCTTCGTTTTGAAAATTTTATTCTTCAATCGAAACAAGGAGAATCCGTTCATACATCGGCCGTTTTATACCCTATTACAATTGGCAATCAACATTATGTGATGTTCACATTTGAAATAGACAACATCAATTACAATGCGAGTGCACATGAATTAGAAAGCTTTAAATTGGGGATCGATGAAACATTTATGGTCACTCATTTAGACATAGATGGTTTAATTACATATGCAAATACTCTATTTTTAAAATCTAGTAAATGGACGCCAAAACGTGTAATCGGGAAATCGTTTTGGAAACTTTTCCCTGAAGAGTCCGCTGAAAAGGTAGTAGATCCCATTTGGCTTGAATTAAAAAGTCATCGCGTATGGCAAGGTTCTGTAGAAAAACTAACTAAAGATGGTGAAACATATTGGGTAGATATGATTGCCATACCTGTTCTATCAGCAAATGATGAACTTTTATATATTTCTATTCTAGAGAAAGATATTACTGAAAAAAAGCGTCTACAAATTCATCTTGAGCAAATTGCCTATGTGGATCCAGAAACAGGTTTAATGAGTCGTCACCGTCTTGAAAATATTGTAAGCGGTTTAATTGCAGAAGGACGTCACTTTTCCTTCATCTTTTTAGATATAGATAAATTTTACACTTTAAAAGACATGCATGATGAAGATTCAGAAACGACATTATTGTTAGAGTTTGCAAATCGAATGAAATTATATTTTCAAGATAGTAGTATTGCACGCGTTGGGGAAGATAAGTTTGTCGTGTTAACTCCACTTAGCGATTGGTTTATCCAAGGATTTTTAAGTTATCTAAAACAATATCCGATTTACATTCGCAACAAAGCTATCCCAATCTCAATTAGTGGTGGAATTACGCGCTATCCCGAAGATCAGCTAACATTCTCACAATTGATGAATGCCTCAAGTGCGATTATCAATAAAGTCAAACAAGAAGGTGGCGGCAACATCGTCAGCCTTTCAAAAGCAAATCATTTGGCATTAAGTAAAAAAACAATGATTGAAAAACGTTTAATAGAAGCTTTACACCACAAAGATTTAACCGTTATGTTTCAGCCACAAGTGGATTTATCTACCGGTAAAATAGACACAGTGGAAGCACTCGTACGTTGGGAAGACGCTGTTCTTGGGACAGTTTCCCCAAACGAACTAATTCCTATTGCTGAAGAAACAGGTATGATTCATGACATTGGAAGCTTTATGCTTGAGAAAGCATGTGAACAAGCTGCACTTTGGGCTGAAAATGACATGCCTATGAAAGTAAGTGTTAATACGTCTATCCGTGAATTTCGTGATAAAGATATGGTGAAAAAAATCCGCCAAACATTAGAGAAATTTGATTGCCCTGCTCGTCTATTGCAAATTGAAATTACTGAAAAATTCGCATTAGAAGCTGAGTCTGACCAATCAATTATTCGGCAAATGGTTCAACTCCAAAAGGATGGAATTGTTTTTATTCTTGATGATTTTGGGACAGGCTATGCTTCATTCCGTTACATGCAGTTATTGCCAATATCCTGCCTTAAAATTGATCAATCATTTATCTCTGGCATTTTAAAACAAGAAAAATTGAAAAAACTTGTTCGAGGTATGATTCAATTTGGTAAATCAATGGACATACGTGTGTTTGCAGAAGGTGTTGAAACAAAAGAACAATTTGACTTATTAACAGAGCTTGGGTGTGATGCAATCCAAGGATATTATATTAGCCGACCTGTTGTAGCAAGTGAAATTGGGGAATTATACAAGTAGAAGGCCGTGCGAAAGTTTACATTTAGAATAAGGGGACTCGTGAAGAAGACATAGTCACTTCACGAGTCCCCTTCTGTGTAGACAAGCTTTCTCAGCTTAATTTCAGGATAATTAGACGATTTCAGGCAATATTAATAGTCCTTACTTCAGTCATCCTTTAAGACTCTTTTTATTTAATGTAACAAATAAAAGTTTTTGATAATGTACTGTCTCTTATAGGTAGAACTCTAAAAAGTCTCTTAGAAGGCTAATTATTTGTGAGTTCCATTCCTAATACTAAATAAAATTCATATACTTTCATATTAAAAACGACATCTCACACATTACTATGAGATGCCGTTCTTTTTAGATATTTAAAAATTAATTGCATTAACACTTCTGCAAATACTAAGCCCATAGCAATGGCACCAGATGTCATAAATGCTCTGGAACCGAATGAGATAGCAGTTAAATAGTCATTTTCAACAATATTACGCATCGCATTGTATGCAAGACCTCCAGGGACCAAAAGAATAATTCCTGGAACACTGAATAAAATCATTGGCATTTTGAATCGTCTCGATAAAATGTGGGCAGCTAGAGCGACCGAAAATGCTCCTGCAAATGATGCTTGTATGGAATCACCTGATATGAAAGAATAAACACTAAAAATCATCCATCCACTCATTCCAACAAAACCACATGCTAATAGTTTTTCTTTAGGTGCGTTAAAAATAATTGCAAATGATATGGCAATAATTAAACTTAGTATTGCTTGTATGATCCAAGTCATGTGACACCTCCTAAAATGATAGTACGAGTGCGACACCTGCACCAATTGCAAAAGCTGTTAATGATGCTTCTGCTGCTTTTGAAACCCCAGAAGTAAAGTGGCCTGCCATGAGGTCACGAACAGCATTTGTTATTAGTAATCCTGGAACTAATGGCATCACTCCACTAATAATAATAATATTTAAGTCTTCACCAAGGTTTAACAAGACTGCTAGGAAAGCGACAGTTCCAACAATAGCGGCCGCAAGAAACTCGGCAAAAAATTTGACTCGCGTAATTTCATGAATTAGTGTGGCCACGATTAAACCGATACCTCCAGCTATTGTAGCAGCTGGTACATCCCACCATGAACCTGCAAATAGAATAAGGAAACATCCACTAGCTATTGCACCGGCTAATACCTGCAAATAGAAAGGATACATTAAGTTTGCACTTGCAACCTCTTGCAATTCTTCATATGCTTCATCTATGGTAATTTCAGTTGAAGTTAGTTTTCTGGAAGTCTGATTAACTAGCGCAATTTTGTTTAAATCTGTGACTCGATGACGAATAGCCATTAACCGTGTTGAACCATCTCTTCCAAGTGAAAACATTATACCCGTTGGCGTAACAAAGCTCTGTGTACCAATGAGACCTTGAGAAATTGCCATACGTGTCATCGTATCTTCAACCCGATACGTTTCCGCTCCACTTTCAATCATTAATCGACCTGCAAGCAAGCAACAATCAATTGCCAAATCATTCTTCTCATTTAGCATATTTGCCCACCCCTTTCGATACTCACTTAAGCACAATCTTATCGAAAGACACCACAAAAAACAAATAACCGAGGTCTTTTTTAGTTAACTTATTTTTTATTAAAAGAACTTAGCGAAATCTGGTTGAACGAAAATTAGGTATATGTGAAGACCCTACCTATCTTATTAAGTAAATGGATTCTTTATTCAAAAAAGCATTCAACAAAAAAACACTTAAAACAACCGTTTGAAGTGACTATTTTGCACTTTTTCCAACTTGGATGCTGTTTTTTCCAACTTGGAGCTCATTTTTTCCAACTTGGCCTTAATCCTTGCTCGAAAATGACTAAAATTTACAATGTTTAACCTTTTAAATAACCCTTCTCTCGCTTTTCCAGTAAAAAACCTTCAAACAACCGTTTGAGGGGACCATTTTGCACTTTTTCCAACTTGGATGCTGTTTTTTCCAACTTGGCTTCGGATTTTTCCAACTTGGATGCCATTTTTTCCAACTTGGAGCTCATTTTTTCCAACTTGGCCTTAATCCTTGCTCGATAATGACTTAAATTCACAATGGTTAACCATATAAATAACCCTTCTCTCGCTTTTC
>NZ_ALJG01000127.1 GCF_000286315.1 Paenisporosarcina sp. TG20
TAGGAACAGGAACAACGACTACGGATGGTAAATTCTCAGTTGTGATACCTAAACAAAAAGTGAACGAAATTTTAACGGTAACCGCTACAGATGCGGCTGGAAATGTAAGTGCTGAAGCGAAACAAACGGTTGTCGAGGCACCACCTGAAGTGACAAATCGTATTGCTGGAGAGGATCGCTACGCAACAGCAGTTTCGATTTCTCAAGAAGGCTGGAATACAGCTGAAACAGTAGTTCTTGCAACTGGAGCTAATTTTCCTGATGCACTAGCTGGAGGCCCTTTAGCTTACAAAGAAGATGCACCTATTCTATTAACGAGACCTACAAGATTAGTAGAAGTTACGGAACTTGAAATCAAGCGTTTGAATGCGAAGAAAGTGATAATCCTTGGAAGTGAAGGAGCAGTTTCACTAGATGTTGAAACAAAGTTGAAACAAATGGGCTTGGTTGTTGAGAGAATCGGTGGCGAAAATCGCTTCGAAACAGCTGCTTTGATTGCCGAGCGGCTGCCGTCTGAACAAGCGATTATTGCTTTTGGATTCAACTTCCCGGATGTACTTTCAATTTCACCATACGCAGCTAAAAATGGAATACCAATCTTATTGACAAGATCAGATAGAGTGCCCGCTGAAACGCTAAACGCAATGGTCGGTAAAAATAACACCATACTTGTCGGAAGCACTAGTGTCATTAGTGAATCTGTAATGAAGCAGTTCCCTCAACCCGTGAGATATGGTGGGGCAACACGTTTCGATACAGGCAAAAAAATCATTACCCAATTGCCAATGGGAACTGGGAAAGCCTATGTTGCCACGGGACGAAATTTCCCGGACGCACTAGCCGGGTCCGTCCTTGCCGCAAAAAATAATGCACCTATTTTATTGGTTAATGAAACAACGATTCCAACACCGACGAAAGATCTTATTCTAAACTATGATAGTTTCTCTATTTTCGGTAGCCGAGGGGCTGTTGGAGACGAAGTTCAAAGTGAATTAGATCTAGCATTGGAGAAGTAATTAGAGATATATTTAGCCCGAATTATTTAAGGATAGTTCATATAGTATTTACTTTATATATGGAATGAACACCTTCAATCTATGTTAATCTGATTGAAGGTGTTTATTTGCTAATTATCCTAAATAGGAAATAGTTCAACTTGGAATCTAAGATTATAGATATACGATATATTTTAGTAAATTAGGAAGAAAGAAGGAAAATTATAATGAAGTTTGTAACCATTTTAACAGCAATAATATTACTAATATCCAATTTTACCCATACAAATCATGTATATGCTTCGACTGTTGGAACGAAACCAACGATTGAAAGTATGAGTGTAAACATAAAAGAAGCAACAGTTGGAGACACAGTGAATATAAATGTGAAAATTAAAGAATATGTACAGTATGGTTACCTGAATATTTATTACTCATCACCAATTACAGGTAATGGTATAACTATACAACTTAATTTAAATACTGAAACGATGTCGTTCGAAGGAAGCTTTCCAATTAGTAATAATATTGAATCAGGCAATTACACTCCAAATATGTTGAGCCTATATGGTGATGATATAACATCAATTAATAGTTCGGAGTATGAAAATTTTGGGAACGGAGCTTTTGTAGTTAACGGAACAGCTGGTACGGAATTTATTGAAAGCATAAATGTAGACAAGAAGGAAGTAACAGTGGGTGATACGGTTAACTTAAGTTTGAAGACGTCAAGTCATTTGGGAATAAATTATATGAATTCTTACTTTAGATCGCCAATCACTAATCAAACTTTTACCGTATCATTGTACTATAATCCCGAATCAAATACTTTTGAGGGGAAAATTCCTATATCTAGCATTTCAGAAGCTGGGACATACAAACTCTTTATGTTAAATACATATGAAGAAGGAAATAATACTACAGCTTTTTATAGTTCTTATTACGGAGATAAGTTTCAGTACGGGGATTTTACTGTTAGCGGTACAAATGATACTAACCTGATTGAAAGTATCACCTTGGATAAGAATGAAGTTACAATCGGTGAAACAATTAATTTTGCCATAAAAATGCCTGAGCTTGTAGGTATTAACTATATAAATATATACTACTCATCGCCAGTAACAAATAAGAGTTTTCACATAAACTTATACCATAACAGTGAGACCGCGCTTTTTGAGGGAAGTCTTTTAGTGCCAAACAGTTTCGAGTTAGGGAATTACTCCTTATTTATGTTAGGCATATATGACTCTTCAGGCAATATAACAGCGCTTTATTCTAGTGACTATGTAGAATTTGAAAAAGGAAATTTCACCTTTTTCAAGGAACAAAATCCTCCATCTTTTGCAAATCTGACAATAGATAAGAATTCTGTAAAGCCAGGAGATTCTGTAAGGATTAATGTAGCGGCGACTGATGACACAATACTACTCGGGGCAATCATCGACTACATCGCACCTGCAAGTAAAAATATATATTCAGTTGCATTAAGCTACGATAGTAATACAAGGAGTTTCATTGGAGACTTCCCCATTACTGAGAGCAGCGAAGTAGGTATATGGAAAGTTGATTCAATAGAAATTAAAGATACTAATGAAAACTCTACATTAATCAACGCTAACGAGTTGGACTTAAGCAGTGGAGAATTTAGAGTTGAAGACGTGACAGCGCCTTCCATACCTAGTGTAGATGAAGTAACGGACAAATCCACAAGTGTATTAGGGACTGCTGAAGCTGGGTCCACTATTACCGTCAAAACTGGAGAACTAGTTTTAGGGAAAGGGACAACTACTAATGAAGGTAAATATTCGGTTACAATTTCATTACAAAATGCAGGAACAATTTTGTCGGTAACCGCTACTGATAATTCTGGAAATGTTAGTGAAGTGAATAATGTTACCGTCATAGATGTAACAGCACCTCAAGCTCCTACAGTAGATGAAGTAACGGATAAATCAACCAATGTAACTGGAACAGCTGAAGTTGGTTCTACAATTATTGTCAAAGTAGGTACGACAATAATAGGAAACGCGACTACTAATACTGATGGTAAATATGTAGTCTCAATATTAACTCAAAAAGTAGGGACAAAATTAATAGTATCAACTAAAGATAAAGCTGGAAATATGAGTGAGATCACAGAAGTAATAGTTATAGATATAACTCCACCAACTCCACCAATCGTAAATGAAGTTACTGACACTTCAACTAGTGTTACAGGAACAGGAGAGACAGGTACTACTATTTCAATCATAGAGGGTACAACAGTTTTAGCAACAGGTATCACAGCTGCTGATGGATCATTTTCCATTACGATTCCAAAACAAAGAGCAGGAAATAAACTTACAATAACTGCAACTGATGATGCAGGAAATGTTAGTGTTGCAGAAGAAGTTACGGTAGTTGATATAACAGCGCCAATAATTCCAACAGTAAACGAAGTAACAGACAAATCTACAAGTGTGAGAGGAACAGCGGAAGTAGGTTCACTGATAAAAATTAAATCAGGAACGACCGAAATCGGCTCTGGGACAGTGGGTAGCGAAGGCACTTATATTGTTCAAATCGCACAACAAAAAGCGGGAACGAAATTATTAGTAACCGCTACTGATACTACTGGAAATACGAGTGGAATTAGAGAAGTAACGATAGTAGATGTAACCGCACCTACAATGCCAACAGTAAATGAAGTAACGGATCAATCGACAAGTGTAACGGGAACAGCTGAGGTTGGTTCTCTTATTACTATAAAATCTGGAACGGTTGAAAAAGGTTCAGATACTGTTGATAGCACTGGTAAGTATTCGGTTCTAATAGAATTACAAAAAGCAGGCACAATATTAACCATTACTGCTACTGATACTGCAAAGAATAGTAGTGACCCAATAGAAGTTACAGTAACAGATGCAGCAGCACCTTTAATTCCAACGGTAAACGAAGTAACGGATAAATCTACAAGTGTGAGCGGAACAGCAGAAGTGGGTTCACTGATTAAAATTAAATCAGGTACGACCGAAATTGGCTCAGGAACAGTGGATAGCGAAGGCATTTATACTGTTCAAATCACTCAACAAAAAGCAGGAACAAAATTGGCAGTAACCGCTACTGATACTGCTGGAAATACGAGTGGAAATAGAGAAGTGACAGTTGTTGATGTAACCGCACCTACAATGTCAACAGTTAATGAAGTAACTGATCAATCGACAAGTGTAACGGGAAATGCAGAAGCAGGATCTTCTATCACAATTAAGGTAGGAACAACGATTTTAGGAACAGGAACAACGACTACG
>NZ_ALJG01000128.1 GCF_000286315.1 Paenisporosarcina sp. TG20
AACATACCTGTCTAAAATAAACGATAATTAATATAAAAACCAATTAAGTGTTCGTGTTTATAATCGAATTGAGGAGTTATGAAATTGACTCATGTAGAGAAAAATAACAGATAATTAATTGATTAATTATACCGTTTATCAGGATATGGTTTTTATGAGTGATCAAAATATTCTATGCTGTTGTTCGTGCAACTAAAAAGAATTCTATGGTAAAAATTTATACAAGACTGATAAACTAATTGAATAGGTCGTAGAACCACTATTGATGGTCAATTTATATGGATATGTGGAAAACTTTGTTTTGTATGTCATATTACCTGTGTTCGGTAGTTTTAAGACCGGTGATCGTATGTAAAATAGAACGAAAACACTAAAATAAAAATGAGTATAAAGTCTATTTATCTATATATTTCGACATATAAATATGGTACTATACAAGTGTACTAATATATTCCAAAAAATAGAGGGAAAAGGGAGGCTTACAGAATGAGAAAATTCATTCAAAATAAATTAAAAGATCAAAAAGGTTTAACATTAATCGAGCTTTTAGCAGTAATCGTAATCTTAGCGATTATCGCGGCAATTGCCATTCCGGCAATAGGGAATATTATAACAAATTCAAAAATAAATGCACTAAAAGCTGATGGTCAAAATATGTTAGCCTCTGCAAATTTATACTTTACCGAAAATCAAGTTGCAAATGGAGTTTCAGTAAATTTAGAAGTTATTCAAGATGCTGGATTCATTGAAGATGCTGGGAAAATTAATACTGATGCGACCACACCTTTTGATATACTCGGATCTGTAACGTATAACTCCACTGGTTTAACGATTACAGCAACATCATCAGATGGTGGGAAATCAGTAGAATTTGTAGCAGCAACAAATAATGATATTGCGAATGCTGGTACTGCTACAACAACAACTGGTAAAGTAATTATTACTAGATAAACGAAATTTGGAGTTGATTCTATGAATTTCATACCCTCGTTCTTAAACAAACGCACACGCGTGGCGACGGTTACAATTGAAGAAGATGCGATCCGAATGGTGGAAGTGAAGTCAACGTCTCCTTTGCATGTGGTTTGTGCAGAGGAGCGTTCTTTACCTTCTGGCATTGTCAAGGATGGCAAAATTGTGGACGCGGATATGCTGGTGTCGATTTTAGGCGAGGCCGTGGAAGAGTGGAAACTTTCCCGTAAATCCGTTCGTTTCTTAGCACCTGATGAATATGTAATTATCCGTAAACTTTCTTATCCACCTGATGTTCGGAAGGATGAGTTAAAAGGTCACTTCTTTATTGAAATCGGCTCAACGCTTTATTTACCGTTTGACGATCCCGTATTTGATGTTGTCCCTTATACCGCTACAACCGAATCAAAAGAAGCGATTTTAATTGCTTCGAAAGAAAGTATTTTGAATACATATGAAACACTTTTTGAAGACGTGAAAATGAAACCTGTTGTTGCCGATATTGGTCCTCTAGCTTTATATCGATTGGCTTATTCTCAACATTATTTATCGGGTGATGAACATATATTATTACTAGATGTTCAAAACGACAGCTACATCGTATCGATTTTCCATCAGCATTTCCCATTATTTATGCGGCCGGTCGAAGTGAATGAACCACAGGAATCCAGCTATTTCAGTGGGGCACAAACTTCCAAAATGGAAGCACTTATTGCGGAACTTGAAAAACTCATCAATTTCTATCGTTACAATATGAATCAAGGAAACGAAGGCATAACGCATGTGTTGCTAAATGGAGAGTTCGATGGATGGGAAGACTTTTTACAACAACTCGAGTCGCGTTTTAGTGTGAGCGTGTCAACTGTTGTGCGTGAAACGATTTACTTAGAAGATGGAAAAGCTATTCCGGTTCGTTTTAATCGAGCACTCGGACTCGCGTTGAAAGAGGTGTAAAGATGTTAGTCGATATAAATTTACTTGGCGAAAAAGAACGGGACCGTCCCGCCTTTGTCGTAACGGCCATCTTGCTCATTCTTGTCGGCCTAGTTGTGGGGATCGTCTTTTATATTCTCGGCAATTCGTATAGCAATAAACAATTCGTCATCGCAGCTCAAAGTGCAGAAGTCGTTAGTCAACAAGCTTCCTTGCAAGAGCAAATGATCACAAGCGAAGCTTTAGATGATACGCAGAAATTGCAAAAAACCGTCGAGTGGGCAGATACATATCGCTATGAAACATTGCCGTTAATTAGAGAACTTACTTCTCTACTTCCTGAACGTGGATTTTTCATGAACTTTACGTTTGCGTCTCCAAGTCAAGTAACGATTACCGTACAATTTGATACTTCGCGTGAAGCGGCATTTTATTTAACCCAATTAAAATCTTCTGAAATGATTACAGAAGTTGCATTATCGACACTCACGTATCAACCTCTTCCAGAACCAGTTGAAGAGACGGATGGTACTCAAACAGAAGTTGAAGTTGAACCATCTGAAGTTGTAATGCCACGTTATTTAGCTTCTTATAGCGTGACATTCTTAGATACACGCATGCCTGCGGACGGAACAGCAGTACCAGTCGATCCTAATGCACCGCCTGTTGAAGGAGAAACACCAGCTGAAGGTAGTACTCCAACCGTAAACCAACCTGCTGAAACACCAGCTACTGAAACACAACCTCCTGCAGATGATGCACAAGGAGATGATGCAAATGAGTAATTTAACAAGAAAACAAAAAGAAATCGGACTTATATTATTAGCGAGTTTATTCTGCTTGATTATGATCGCCTATGCGTATTTCACATTTTATGTACCCAAAAAAGAAAGTTTAGCAATCGCTGAAACAACACTTACAACTGATCGCCAAGTATTGTTTGCATTAGAACAACAACTCGCAGATCAACCAGAGATCCCAATTGTCAGTTCACTTGAATTGCAAAAACAAGTACCAGTTGATCCATTAACTGAACTTGTCTTGTTACAAATTGAAAAAGCAGAAGTGGTCTCCGGTTCACTCGTTCAATCAGTTGGTTTTTCACAAGGGCCATTTGTAATTGAAGCTCCTCCTGAAGGTGTAGAGGCACTTCAAGAACTAAATGTCAGTCTATCGATTGAAACGCCAACGTATGGTACTCTGGAAGCTTTTATTAGTGAGCTTGAACAGATGGAGCGCATTGTAGTGGTTGATTCCATCCAGTTCAATAGTCCAACTGGTGAGGTAACTACGGACGAGCAAGAACTAGAAAAGTTACAGTTAACATTGACTTTCTCGGCATTTTATCGCCCTGATTTACTTAAACTTATTAAACAAGGTCCAAAAGTTGATACACCATCACCTGCAGATAAAGTGAATCCTCTACCTGCAAACGATTCTATTGATGCAGGAGAAGTTGCTATGAATGAAACTGATAGCGAAGATGATTTGGCTAATAGTGAAAAGAAGAAAGCGGTAGCGAGCGTCTCAGATACGGCTAAAAAGGTTGAGACGCCTAAACCGACAGCAAAACCAAAAGTAGTGGCAAAACCAAAAGCAGTAGCTAAACCAAAATATTGGACTTACAGGGTAAAACCTGACGACACTTTGTACTCGATTTCTAGGAAGTTTTATGGAAACCGTTCAGGTGAGGCAAGGATTAGGAAAGCAAACGGTATGGTGTCAAATATTGTTTATGCTAATTCGACATTAATCATCCCGCAATAACCAAAAAACAACTGGAGCATGTACGATGTCTCCAGTTTTTTTGACTAATTCAATTGAATTAATTTCATAACTCCTCAATTCGATAATTATACGTTTATTTTAGATAAGTATCGTTTGATTGTAGCGCAAGGCGGCGATCCAGTGGGAACAGCATGAGCTGAAAACCCCGCAGGAAAGACGCTGGCCAAAAGTCAGTGTCTTTGCGACGAGTAACCGCAGGAGTACATGGAACGAAGACTAAGAACGCCACTACGCGAGTCAACGTCTTCGTGACTAACACACTGTTGGCCTAAGGAGGCTTGTCGCTCGCCCACGGAAAGCGTCCACCTGCAACGGAAATCATACCGGAAATTAAAGTAGATACTATGTACTTTCTTAAAGGAACGGGTCGACTTTGCCCGGTTTTTCTTACAAGATACAAAAGTATATGACTATAGAGTGCCAAGAACTCAGTGTTCATGGTGTTTTTAGTATATAGAGACTAACATGCTAAAACGGTATTTCTTTGATGTGACTCTCATTAATTCGATTAATATGAAGTCGTGTTTTTAGAAATTTTATTTGATTTAGTTATGAGTACTTTCATTTTAATAGATCGGACTATTATTATATTTTTTTTAAACTAAATGTTATCACTGTTGATTTATAACCAGGTGAATGATTGAAGTGAAAGGCGGCGACTCCAGCGGAAAAAGCGAGTCCAGTGAGACCCCGCAGGAGCTTGCGACGAGGAGGCTCACGGACCGCCCGC
>NZ_ALJG01000129.1 GCF_000286315.1 Paenisporosarcina sp. TG20
ATTTTAATGCAACGCTAGTGACATTATCTATAAATCACCAATTCTATTGCATTGGTCGATAAATTTTTACCGTTTAACCCAAAAGGAAGAGCAAATCTATTTTCCAATGCTTGTCATATTTATATGTGTTAAATATAGAAAAAATTCGAGAACTATGAAATTAGTGTCGGGTGCCTATTATGTTAAATAGATAGAAGGAAAGAGAAAACCATTGTTTAGGTATAGGAGAAGTGCCAACCACAGAACTTCCGATACACTATCCCACCATATAGGAGGAGCTGAAAACAATGGTTACACTATCGTTTAATCATATTCAGGGGAAGAACGGAAGTCATTGGAACGGCTTGATAAGAGATCAACAGGCAAGTCAATATTGTATTGTAGCGATTGCTTCCGCAAAGTTTGTAAATACGGCGATATTTTACAGGAGCCATTTGAGTATGATGGATCAACGACAGACTATCAGCTGATGAAGCACCACATCGATGTGATGTGTGAAGCCTATTCACTTTCGCAAGTAATCGTTAGAATTGAAACGACTGCTCACTACTATGAAGACTTGGTTTGAAAATGCATGTCCGAGGATATATCGTTCGTATATTGAATGCGGCGACGACTGCTAGAGAAAGAGAAACTGTGTTAAATTACACGAAAACGGACCGTGTGGATCTGATGGCGATTGTCCAGTCGTTACTTCATGGGCGAGGTGGAACCAGCTTAAACTCAATACTTGACCCTTGAATCGTTAAAAACATTGACGAGAGCACGAAGAAGCCTAAAATATAGAGATTCTTCATACTCTCTCTCATGGAAATTAATAAATTCCTGCATCCATAGGCAGGAGTGTGATGTGCTTCATCCACCACAACAAAGAACTCTTCGTCAGAAAAACTATCTATATATTGTCTAAATGGTGTGTGCATTTTATTTCCCTGACTATTCACCGCTTCAGTAGAGTAGGCTCGGATTGCTGTTTGGGTAGTACAAATGACAATATCATCCGAAGGCACAATACTCCCTGCATTTGAATGATGATCACTACTGGAAACAACTCTCAAGTTAATCGTATCTCTACCATTAATATTATGTATCTCGCTTTTAAACGTTTGTGCAGCCTGATCTAATAATGTCGAAGACTGAGCTAGCCACAACACTTTAGTTCCTTTAGAAATGATATTCCTACATATCCAATTAACTGCAGTAAATGTTTTCCCACCACCCGTTGGCAAAACTAACATCGTTCCTTTGTATCCTGTTATTGGAGTGGTTAGCGTACTGGCAAGAGCACCAAACGCCTCTAATTGATGCGAAAATGGTTGTTTCTCCCCACCCGTTCTTCTCTCTTTGACTTCCTCGACTTTGTAACTTGTGTATCCAGGCATGAATATCCCCCTATATTGATCTACTTTGTAATACTCTCTATTTTTAAGATATTTAATAAAACCAATGATTACGTTAAATCATAGCGATAGGTAACCGTGCTGCTCTTTCCACTTGGTGGAGCATGAATCACTTCGTATGAAAATAATTTCAAGCTAGACATTGCCCCACATACTGAGGGATAGCTGTTTTTTAGATTCATCGCCAAATGAATATCACGTGCACATATATCACCTGTCTTTTCACCTGAAGCTTTTTCTGCTAGAAGAATCTCGGTTATAACAGTTCGGATGTCCTCTGTTTTATTAGAGCTGCTTGAGGCATTTTTAATGGTAAGCGGCCTAACTGAATCTTTAACTCGGAATTCACTTGAGAAGTTGATTAAGCGTTCGATCATGGGAATATCCTTTTTGACGGATAAAATTTCAGCTACTTTCCAAAAATACATATCGATTGTTTTCATTGGCGTGTATGTTAAATCATCAGTTGATGTTTCTTCGATAAAACTAGAAAATTCTTCTTGGTGCTGATCATAAAACGTTTGTAACTGATTAAATGAACGTTGGTTAAACTGACCAGACACCCCGTGAAGTCTTGCTGCTTCTCTAAAATATCTGTCATACGCTGGAACTACCCCATACACCCCTAATAGAATTTTTGAAGTTAGTGTATCTGTAATTTCAAGATGAGTTGATTCTTCTTCCTTCGCTTCATGCATTAATGGTTGATAAACAGCCCTTGTATCAGAAATTAATTGATTTAATATTTCTTGATCTTGCTGATTATTGAAATTCAGTACCGTACCATCAAACATAAATCGATACTTTTCTTTCTTCACGACATTTTCAATGAATTCCTTATGTATTAAATAATCCCTTTGCAGTAAAAATGAATTTCGTAACATCCCCCAACTCGCTAAATAGAATGCCAGGTGTAAACAAGCATGCTCCACAACTTTTGGTTTATCTAAATCTTTGTGATTCTCTTTAAAAAACTTGTAACAATGTTCCCAGGACTTAAACCGATGGTTGTCAAACTTTATTGTTTCATTGTGGTATGCGAACAATACTTCTTTAATCATCACTTCACCCCTAAATTATGTATTTATATCTTAGTATTCGACAATGTTATATAGTTTACCTTTATTTTCCTTAGGGGAGTAATATGGAAATTAACAAATCGAATATTCGAAAATCTCAAGTCATATATATGCAGCTTTTATCAAATCGAAAGTTTTATCTGGTTGTAGGGGATGTCAGTCTCTTAAATTGGTGCATGATGACTATTCCGATTCTTGTGTATTGATACAGAAGAAACCACCAATCAGGCTAACAGTTGATTGGTGGTTTCCTATTTTACGAAATTTTAGTGAATATCCTGATTCGAACCCATTCCTGGGAAGCAGATTTAAATAAGAATGCTATTAAAGATTACAGACATCTATGCCAGTTTGCTTCCTATATCCAATTTGGAACCAAAAGAAACGATCAAGTAAATTCACTTAATCGTCTCTATTCCTTGAAATAGCAATTTCGTCAATTTTATAATTTCATTATTCTCCCCTATATTTTTACAAACAACAACTTCGCTTGAGTGCTGTCCCTGGGTCAGACTCAAATGCGCCTCAATTTGTGGCTACCCCAGGGACACGCCGACAAGAAATCGTGCAGGCCTATCTTTAGTTGTAGTTAATTATCAGAATTTTGTATCATTGTTTCCATCCCTGGGACGTGAATTTTCAACTTCTTGCACTGTTTCTATTTGGCCAATACCTTTAATAAACGTCCGAAGATGAATTTCGGACACTGCTAGATTATATATAAGTTTAAGTGGAAACCGGACAGTCCCCAATAAAGGTGCCACCCATGGTAGATTTTTCGATCAAATTAGGTATTAAATAGAAAATAATTGTTAAAACCGATACTTTTCCAACTAAATATCTCCATAAAATCACTGTGGGTGGCACCACTAAATTTATAGGGATTCATAGGAATGAAATTTTATGAGGATTCAATTTAAACAAATCCATCCCATTCAGCTTCAAGGAAATATATTCTGCATTTTTCCAATGAATAAACTGTTTAGTTTTTTACACAGGTACCTTACAATTTACAATTTACAATTTACAATTTGGTCGATTTTTTAATCAAATTGGGGAGTAAATAGAAAATAATTGGTAAAATCAATAATACTTTCACTAAATACTCCCATTAAATTACTGTGGGTGGCACCACTATATTTATGGAAATTTATAAAAGTGATATTATATGAGTAATAAACTGAATCAAATTCGTCTCCTACAGCTTCAAATAAATTTATTATGCATATTTAATGAATAAACTGATTAGTTTTTTACACAGGCGTACGACAAAAACATTCATAATGTGAAAATATTAACAAATACCTATTAATACAGTAGGGTACATTTCAATATTATATATCAAATAATCTCCCACTTTTAGACTCAAACAATCTAGCATACATTTTAAGTGCATAAGAATCTGTCATTCCTGCAATATAATCGCATACAACTCTAGCATTAACTTTCGAGTCATTTTTTTTTAATATAGATTGTTCATATTCCGGTAATAAATTGCTATTTTCAGTTAATGCATCAAATAAATCTGAGATTATCTTTCCTCCTTTCCATTCAATTGTTTGGACTCTTTGAGTAGATATTACATTACTATGAGTTAACGCATTTAATCTATCTATTATTTCCTTTACTTCCTCTAGTAATTTCGCAGTGTATCTCATCCTATTTGATAAAAACTCATTTTCCAACTCTACCTTTATACTTGTAATAAAAAAATGAATTAAATCAGCAAAAAAATCTTTTAGTTGCATTGTAAATTGGTCATTCCTTTTATCTAAATGAGTTATTTTTCCAACTAGTTTTAATAGCAATTGATTTTCAGTAGTTTCCCATTTTAAAAACAATGTTTTTAGCTCTTCAATATCAATAAGTCTTAGCTTTATACCGTCTTGCAAATCATGTGTTGCATACGCAATATCATCAGCGATTTCAATAATAGAACACTCTAAAGTTTTTCTTTTTGTTTTATGATGGATACTTGTTTTTTTTTCAATCCTCAATTGCAATATTAAAT
>NZ_ALJG01000130.1 GCF_000286315.1 Paenisporosarcina sp. TG20
CGTAAGCCATGGTGGTTTCTTATCTTTTAAGAAAAACCGGGTAAGTACGCCTGGTCCTTTAAGAAAGCACAAATCATTTTATGATTAGTTGAAAAGAATATATCAAACTGTATCGCCCTCCGTTTTCGGGTTGCTTTGGACGGCAATCCTACTGCACTATAACCTCAAGAAAAAAAGGGATGAGCGAAGTTTCACTTTGCTCATCCCTTTTTTACAGGCAATAAATATCGATTTAACTAGGCTTAAAAAGCGTAGTAGAATTTTTTGTTTTTCTGCTTTTTGACATCTTGAAGATGTTCGATTCATTGCTTAAGTCTAGATTACGTCATTCATCAAAATAATTCGCGAAAAAGTCCAAGAAGCGAAGGGACCTTGTGAAGGAGCCAAAATCTCATTAAGACTTATTGGGTGTAAAAGTTAAGTTATTGATTAATAACAGATAAAAATGATTCGCCGTACTTCTCCAACTTATTCGCACCAACACCACTGACTTCTAAAAACTCATCATTTGATTTTGGTCGTTTAGCGCACATATCTTTCAATGTTTTGTCTGAGAAAATAACAAATGGAGGTACATTTGATGCTTCAGCTAATTGTTTACGTAGTAACCGCAGTTCTTCAAATAACGGATCATTGTCTGCTATACGCTGCGTTACGATAGCTCCTTTACGTAACACTTTCCGATTGCCTTTTAACACATCTTTACTCTGTTCGTTTACAAATATTGTTGGAAATGAACCCTGTTTTATAGCTAATAAATCTTGAGAAATCATAAACTCCATTAAGTTTGCTACTTCTTTGGCGTTATAATGTTTTAAAATGCCATAAGTAGATAGTTTGTCGAATCCAAATTCAAATATTTTCTTGTTTTGAGATCCTGTCAGCACTTGAGCAGTCAACAACTTTCCAAATTTTTGTCCCATCCGAATAACACATGAAAGAACCATTTGTACGTCTTGTGTAACATCTAAACTTTCACGTTGATCTGTACAATTACTACATTGTTCACAAGTATCTATATGAGTGTCCCCAAAATAGTGAATGATAAATTGTTGTAAACAATTTTCGGTATGACAATAGTCTACCATCCCTTGTAGCTTAATTAGTTCCCCGGGAATTCTACTAGGATCTTGTGCTTGGTCGATTAAGAATCGTTGAGTTTGAACATCTTGAGATGCATATAGCATAATACACGCACTTGGCAATCCGTCTCGTCCTGCTCGTCCTGCCTCTTGGTAATAACTTTCCATGTTTTTGGGTAGTTGATAATGGATGACATACCGAATGTTCGATTTATCAATCCCCATTCCAAATGCATTCGTCGCTACCATCACTTGAACCTCATCTTTTAAAAATCGTTCTTGCTCGTAAGTGCGATCTTCATCCATCATCCCACCATGATATTTAGCTACACTTACACCACGTTTATGAAGCATTTCGTAAATATGATTCACCGTTTTACGTGTTGCTGCATATATAATGCCTGATTCATTTTCATTTTGCATGACATAGTCTTTAACAAACTTTTCTCGGTCTTGGCCGCGTATGACTGAGAAAGTTAAATTAGGCCGTTCAAATCCAGTCATCACAGTATTTTCTTCAGTTATATGGAGTATACGACAAATATCTTCACGCACTTGAGGAGTCGCGGTTGCAGTTAATCCAAGCACAGTTGGTGTGTTTGGAAAAAGCTCAGCCAATCGACTAATCAAGCGGTAACTTGGTCGGAAGTCATGACCCCATTGGGATATACAATGGGCTTCATCTACTGCAATGAGTGGTACTGGTATATCCCTTAGTTCATTTAAGAATGTGGTTGAATCCAAACGCTCTGGAGCGATATATAAAAGTTTGACAGCACCGCGTTGCACATCATAGAGCACTTCTCTTACTTCTTTATGGCTAAGTGAACTGTTTATATACGCTGCATGTATTCCCGCTTCTAGTAATGTATCCACTTGATCTTTCATTAAAGAAATTAACGGAGAAACTACAATTGTAGTACCTTCTAATACTAGTGCAGGAATTTGATAGCAAATCGATTTCCCGCCCCCCGTAGGCATCACGCAAATTGAATTATCACCGTTTAGAATTTGTTTAATCACTTGTTCTTGGCCGGTCCGAAATGTTTCATAACCAAAGTAGGTTTGCAAATACTTTCTCGCTTGTTCTAGCACATATGTCACTCCTTCTTTGTTAGTGCTAGGCACTTATATATATTAATTATTATCTGTAATGTCAGCCATCGAATTGGTTTCTTCTTTTAAATCGTCTATTAACATTTCCGCTGCTTTGCGGTAAGAATTACTACTATTAACGAGCGATGTGATTAGGAGAATTTTCTCTAATTTCTTAGTTTCATAATCATCCATTTTGTCGACTTCGTTATGTACGTCATCGGCTCGTTTTAAAAATTCCTGTTCGAAATCTATCGCATTTCTTTGATGAATTGCAAGAACACTAGTGTAGAATTTTTCCATTTCAAAGTCTTCGTTTGTTAGTTTATTATTAATACTAGTTAAAGTGACTTTGATGTCGTTGATGGATAAAGCTCCTTTTAGTTGATACACTAAGTTAATTAAGATGAGATGTTCCTTTGAATACTTTTTGTTTTTAATAGGGATGAAGAGTTTCCCTTTTGCATAGTTATTTATCATGGTTTTTGTTAAAATTTTTTCCTTATCATTGCGTTTGGTGTTTTTAAAAGTATTATCAAACAGTTGAATCACTTGATCCATATATAAGTCTATATCAGGCATTTCATGAAGTGACATATTTGTTTCCAGAGAAAGTTTATCAATTATTTTTTGTATATTATCCATTTGACATCCCTCTGTTTTCATTTACTTTTAATAGGATAAGTGTAACATAAAAACACGAATCATAAACATTGACTAGATTATGGCATAGTTATATCATTACACATAGTATAGATAACTACTTACAAATATGGGGGTATTACTTTGCGTACATATATTCGAGAACCATTTAATGGTTTGTCACATTTATTTGGTGCTGTTCTTTCTGTTGTTGCTTTAATTTCCATGCTGATTAAGACGTCGATGAGTAATGCACCTGTTTCTCAAACTGCTGCCGTCTCTATTTTTGGTATTAGTATGATTTTATTGTACGCAACATCTGCTACATATCACATGGTCATCGCTAAAGATAGTGTCATAGCTTTTTTAAGAAGACTTGACCATTCCATGATATTTTTATTAATAGCAGGATCATATGCACCATTTTGTTTAATTGCACTAAAAGGTCCCACTGGCGAAATCTTATTTTCAATTGTTTCGGTTATTGCACTTGTGGGCATCTTGTTTAAAATGGTATGGTTCAATTCCCCAAGATGGCTATCCACAGCACTCTATATCGGCATGGGTTGGATTATTGTTTTTCTGGTTTCTCCACTCTCTGATACATTAAGTGAACCAGGTCTTTGGCTGCTCGTTTTAGGTGGTTTGATGTACACTATTGGTGGCATTATTTACGGAGCAAAACCAAACTTTCTGCAATCCAAATACTTAGGCTTTCATGAGATTTTTCATATTTTCATCCTACTTGGAACACTTTCACACTTCTTGTGCATATATTTGTATGTGATTTAAAGTCTTACCTCTATGAAAACATAATATTTTCTTGTCACACTAGTGTTAAGGACATCGCGTTTGGTTTAAATTGGACAAGCGTAGGTATCCTGACACTTTTTATTCGTTACATTGAATACCCCCAAACTATTATATAGTCCTCTCATATAATGACTTGAATGAACTAAGGAGGTAATTTTTTGGTTAATCGCTTTCCCCCTAATTTTCAATTCCAAGGTGAAAATAATCCGCCTTTTGGAACATACAATTATCAAGGTCAAGGTCAAGATCAATCAGTATTCGGAACGCCAAATTATCCAGGTCAAGGTGTACCGCCTTTCGGAACTCACAACTATCCTGGTCAAGGTGGATCGCCTTTTGGGACTCCAAATTATCCAGGCCAAGGTGGATCGCCTTTCGGAACTCCAAACTATCCAGACCAAGGTGGATCGCCTTTCGGAACTCAGAACTATCCAGGTCAAGGTGGATCGCCTTTTGGGACTCCAAACTATCCAGACCAAGGTGGATCGCCTTTTGGGACTCCAAACTATCCTGGTCAAGGTGGATCGCCTCTTGGGACTCCAAACTATCCTGGTCAAGGTGGATCGCCTCTTAACACTCAAAGCTATGGTCAAAATCACATGCCTTATGGAACTCGAAACTACCCGATTCAATCGCAACCGTCTTTTGGAAATTTGACTTCTCCAAACCAAGTAAGCCAGTCTTTTTGGATGCCAAATTATTCTGATCAAGTTGAATTACCTATTGAAAATCCTTACTACCAAGATCAAGATGGATTCCCTTTAACAATGCCAGACTTCTACAGATAAGGAATGAGTTTGGTACTAAGATAGTATAATTCCTAGGAAAAATAGAGGGCGTTAAAAAAGTCATTAATCTTGACTTTTTGTCGTCCTTTTTTCATATTTTTTTACTAACTGAGTCAATTTCATAACTCCTCAATTAAATAATACACACGAACATTTAATTGTTATTCGTTAATTTTAGACAGGTATCGTTTGATTGTAGCGCAATGCGGCGACTCCAGTGGGAACAGCATGAGCTGAAAAGCCCGCAGGAAAAATGCTGGCCACAAAGCAGTATCTTTGCGACGAGTAA
>NZ_ALJG01000131.1 GCF_000286315.1 Paenisporosarcina sp. TG20
CGAAGGAACGCTATAAAGTGGAGGCGAAAAATAGTGAGTTAAAAAATGGACACGGGTACGATACGGCATCGTCTGCGGGTCTATTTGGCATGGAGATACAAGGAGCCACCACGATATTCGCAGTGAATCTTAAACGAATACTGAAACTAATAAACGAAAAAGAGTAAGAAATAGACAAAGAAAGAAGGCACTTTCTGTTCAAAATCGAACAGAAAGTGCCTTCTTTTTGTTTGGAAAACCACTACACTATAAAAAACGTAAGTTTTTCAGTGCCCTCATTATGGATGGGCTTATTGTTATTTTGGTCTTTATAAAAAATATCATATTGAATTTTCCAAAACTTTATGTGCATCATTTTTTTTTGTCAACTTTGCAAAGTTCTTAGAAGCATACATTTCTAGGTCTGCGGCGTTGATTAATGTTTCAAAAGTTTCTCCATTATCTGGAAAAACAGCCAAGCCAACAGATGCTTTAACTGAAGTAGATTCAGAAATCCGGATTTTTTTAAGCTCATGATTAAGACCTTCAGGATATGTAGATTTAAAATTTTCATTAATATTAGGAACTATCAAAACAAATTCATCTCCACCCCAACGTGCAACAATATCGTCTTTGGAAGCATGCCGCTTTAGGAGAGATGCAAATTTAATAAGTAGTTCATCTCCTTTGTGATGTCCAAATGTATCGTTAAATACTTTAAAGTCGTTAATATCAATCATCACGATACCAACTCGACCATTACCTTTCTTTACTTTACTTGCTAGAATTTGAAATTGTTTTTCAACTATCCGTCTATTATATGTTTCTGTTAAAGGATCAATCTCAGAATAAAACTTTGCTCGATCATATTGCTTTCCAGCCCACCAGGGGATAAGTAAAAAGAGGGGAGCTAAAATAAGATAATTATATTCTTTAGGGACATCGAAATATTCCATATAATAATAGCGAAGTATATTAAACAAGACTACAATTCCTACTGCATAAAATCTACCTCTATATTGCATGTAATCCCCCTACTTTTTATGGTGTAAAGATCCGTATATTAAATTACTCTCTGATTAATCAAATCACAATTTATTTACAGGTATATTATACTATATATACTTAGCCTAATGTGGTTCAAAGTATTCATTCATCTGAATTCTTTATAAAAGTGGGTTGAGAATGATGAATTTTACTCCACTCTGTTGAAACAAAGGATTTGTTGCTAAGAAAAATTAGTTGAGTTTAATACTATAAAAGTCTGATATTTTGAATGGTCGTTTATTGATTGATGACTTAACTTAATACTTTTGACATGATTGAATTTAACTATTTGCAATTGCTATTCTCAAGGACATGAGAGGAGGGCTGAGTAGTGTAGCAGCTAGAAACAGTAAAGATGCCCCTTCATAAAAAGGCGGCATCTTTGTTATGTTATTTTATTGTATGGAATTAGTTTGAATACATTCTCTACTCGCTTCTGGGATTCAATTACTTTTATCAGATACTTCTTCTGCAGTTTCCTCGTCCTTGTCTAAGTAATAAATAGGGGCTCCTTCACCAACCATGTCAAGAGAAGCGATAAAATCCCTATCCCGACGTAATTTCATTTCTTTTTCGTCCATATTTTCAGGGCCCATCAATTGTCCTCCTCTGTAGTCCTCACTATTATTGTATTAACTATTCCATTATTTAGTTAATTGCATTCGGAAAGATTTTTTGATTTTTTCATCTAAAAAACTAGTTGAGTTAGAAACATTCCAAACAAACAGTATCTAATTGTTACGAGCCAAGTACTTTTAGTGTAAAAGCCTTGACATCTAAGGCCGTATCCTCACTTTTAACATCCTCTAACATGACATCTCGGAAATATGTCACACTTGCTGTTAGTGGTAATTTTAATAATTTGGTTAAGGCCTCTTGATACATGAATATGAACTCAGGGTCTGTGTTGCCACGCTTTAACTCAGCAAATGACTCATAAAACTGATCAAGTTTATCTGCAAATTCGAGCAATCTCCCTTCAATTGAAGAATCTTTTCCTTCTTTCATACGTTCAAAGAAAACATCTTGAAATTCAGTTGGTATTTCGTCTAATATAAACTTCTCCATCATTTTTTCTTCAACATGTGCAATCATTTGTTTTAATTCTGGAGATGCATGTTTAACTGGTGTCTTAATGTCACCAATGAATATTTCTGCGAAATCATGGTTAATTGTCTTTTCGTATAAAGATTTCCAATCAATAACTTCTCCACTATTTTCTTCTATTGTCGCAAAAAACATCGCGTATTGAGAGACTTTCCAACTATGTGCAGCTACGTTATGCTCTTCAAACTTAAACTTACCAGGACATCGAATAATTCGTTCCAAATCGTTCATGCTTGTGAAAAATCTATGAATTCCCATAATTATCTTCCCCCCTTAAGTAGATGGATTTTGTAAGTGGACATTTCTAGTCTTTGTTTCCAATATTACTTTTTTTGAACGTCATTACACAGTATATGTTTGAATTCTATGTAATTCCCGTGAAACAGCCCTCAAATTAGAAACCCAGTAATAATACCATTCACTGGGTTTCTTGGTGTATAGATTATTTACATATTACTTACTTTTTAGACAATTGTTCTTGAGCCATTTTGACCATTTCCTTTACCATATTGCCCCCAATAGGGCCACCTATTTTTCCGGCTTGTTCAGATGTTAATTTTCCGTTGTATCCTTTGTTTAGTGGAATTCCAAGTTCATTAGCAACTTCGTATTTCACATCTTCACTTTGAGTTGAGTTTACATTGTATCCTTTAGCTTCCATAACTTTATCTTTTAATTGGTTTAATGCTTCTCTAGCCTCAGGAACTAATATTTTATTTTTTCTAGCCACGGTTAATTCCTCCTCTTTCAACTAGTATTTCCTGACATGCTTTGTTTATGTTGAGGAAAATATAATTTAGATATGTTCTATTTTTCTCATAATAAAAATGCTGTCCTCAGTAGAGAACAGCATTTTATGGTTTATTTTCTCTTTTTAGCAGTCAAACGACCAAGTGCAAATGTACCAGCAAATATTCCGATCGCGGTATTTGTACGTTTATTAAAGACTTGCTTGAGAATTAGATTTAAGTTTTGTGGACGTTCTGCTAATCTTCTCATAAAGTAAGCGTACCAGTCATCGCCGAACGGAACATATGTGCAAAAATTGTAGCCTTGCTTCGCTAATTCAATTTGCATGTCTTTACGGAAACCATACAACATCTGGAACTCGAATTTGTCGTAAGAAATATTATTTTCTTTCACGAATTCTTTGACTTGGTTGATAATTTGATGATCGTGTGTTGCGATTGAAGTGAATTTCCCGTGTAGTAAATGATATTTAATCAGTTTGATGAAGTTTTCATCTATATCTTCTCTCATTTGATAAGCAATCTCTACTGGTTCTTTGTAAGCACCTTTAACGATGCGTAAACGTAAGTCTTTATATTTTTCGATGTCATCCTGAGCTCTTTCGAAATAGGCTTGAATAACTGTACCAACATTATTGTATTCTTTTAAAAGAGTTTCCATTAATTCAAAAGAAGGATCCAAATGACCGTAATCCTCCATGTCGATATTAATATGCATATCATATTTACTTGCAGCTGATACAATTTCATGTAAATTCTCATAACAGAAATCATAATCTATATCGAGGCCAAGTTGTGTAGGTTTTAAAGATACATGAGCATCCAAACCATTTGCATGAATACTTTCGATCACTTCAAGAATGGTCGCCTTAGCTTTCAGCGCTTCTTCTCTATCGATAACGTATTCGCCCAAGTTATCCACGGTAGCACTAATACCAATTGAATTAAGCTCACGAATACTTTTAATCGTCGCCTCAACGGTTGTTCCAGCTACGACTGTTTGTGCACCTAACTTCAAACCATATTTTTTTGCTGCAGTAGTCATTAATTGATTTTTTGATAAACCTATAAATATATCTTTTAACATGTATATTCCTCCTTAAAATGGTTCATTTGACGTCAGCGAAAATTGGGGCAAAACTTATGGTATCAGGCGAATCCTGATTTGGTTTCATTATAGTACTTTTATGACAAACATGTACAGGGTTTATACCAATAACCTGAGTTTGTTTAACTAATATTCCTTCATTTTTTTAACTAAAGGTAGCGCAGAATTTAATCTAATGAATTAGACAATGATTAACGATCCTGTTACAGATTTTCCGAACGAGAAAGCCCACTCCTTTAGGTGTGGGATGATAGTGAGGTCAAATATGGAGTGCCACTGATAAACCAAAGGTTTGTGGCACTTCAAGTATTTGAAGTTTTTATTCTTTTTTATAGTACATACGTTGTAGTAAATTGTTTAAACTGATACAATGATTATATGAATGAATACAGAAGAACAAACACAACCGTCTCATTATTAAATTATCATTTTGTTTTTTGTCCTCGTTATCGAAGAAAAATATTTCTTCGAAATGATGTAGAAAATCGTTTTAAAGAATTGGTGCAAGAAGTATGCGAAGAACTAGAAATACAAATTGTAGCCATTGAATGCGATAAGGATCATACACATATGTTTCTTAATGCACTTCCAACACTAAGTCCTTCGGACATTATGGCGAAGATTAAGGGACTGACTTCGAAAAAACTAAGAGAGGAATTTCCACATCTTCAACACTTGCCAAGTTTATGGACACGTTCCTATTTTGTATCTACTGCAGGAAATGTATCGAACGAA
>NZ_ALJG01000132.1 GCF_000286315.1 Paenisporosarcina sp. TG20
AATTAACGGATAACAATTAAATGTTCGTGTTTATTATCTAATTGAGGAGTTATGGAATTGACTCATTTAATAAACAATAGAACTTTAGCACCCATTCTACGTCTAATACTTAGGCAGAATGGGTGTTTTTTAACAAGAACATCACCAAATGACCGCTTTTTATGATAAAATAAGCAAGGTAAAATAAAATGAGAATGGCGGGGGTTCTAGAAGTGAAGAGTGTGTGGAACAAAGCGTTAGTGCGCTGGTTACTCCTTCCAATTTTGATGGTAAGCATGGTTGTAACACAACCGGTTTCCACAGATGCTGAAGAGAGTCTAAATTTATTAGTTGATAGCGCGATCTTAATAGACGCGGATACAGGGAAGATTTTATATGAACAAAATGCAGATACAGCAGTAGGAATAGCAAGTATGACAAAAATGATGACAGAATACTTGTTATTTGAAGCGATTGAAAATGGACAAATTACATGGGATCAAAAATATTCAATGACTGACTTCACATATAAGATTTCACAAGATCGTCGTTTAAGTAATGTACCACTCCGTCAAGATGGTTCGTATAGCATTGAGGAATTGTATGAAGCAATGGCGATTTACTCTGCTAACGCAGCAACAATGGCTATTGCTGAAACAATTGCAGGTACTGAAACAGAGTTCGTCAAAATGATGAATAAAAAAGCTGAAGAGCTTGGTCTAGTTGATTATAAATTTGTTAATTCGACTGGCTTGAATAACAGTGATTTACAAGGGATGCATCCTCAAGGTACTGGTGAAGATGATGAAAACGTAATGCCTGCTAAATCAGTAGCGAAGCTTGCTTACCATTTGTTGAAAGATTATCCTCAAGTACTTGAAACTACTAGTATTCCTAGTAAAGTGTTTCGTGAAGGAACTTCAGATGCCATAAAAATGGATAACTGGAACTTCATGCTTCCTGGGTTTGTTTATGAATATAAAAATGCTAAAGTAGATGGCTTAAAAACAGGAACAACAAATTTTGCAGGTCATTGCTTTACAGGAACAGCTGAAAAAGATGGATTGCGCGTCATCGCGGTTGTAACAAAAGCGGTTGATTCTAATGGAGTGGGATCGTATAAAGCTCGATTTGATGCGACTAGTGCACTATTTAATTATGGTTTCTCACAATTCTCAAAAGAAGAAATAGTTCCATCAGGATTTGAATTTAAAGATCAAAAACATATTTCTGTGATTAAAGGAAAAGAAGATCAAGTCGGTATTACAGTAAAAGAACCGATAGAAATGGTCATTAAAACTAGTGAAAAAGAGCTATATACACCTAAATTGGTGTTAAATGAGGATAAAGTAATAGAAGGTTCTTTGGAAGCTGAAATTGAGAAGGACGAAGTGATAGGTCATGTAGAACTTGTCAAGTCTGAAGGGACTGATTATGGCTACATCACAGGAAAAACAAAATCATCTGAAGTCGTGACAACTGAAGCTGTTGAACGTGCAAGTTGGTTCTCACTAGGTTTACAAGGAATTGGCCATTTCTTTGGAAAGTTGTGGAATGGTGCAACTGACTTTGTTAGTGGTTTATTTTAAATAAATAAAAACGTGATTTCTTCATCGGAAGAAATCACGTTTTTGTGTCTATAAAATTATGGCCATTTCGATAGGTCATGAAGCATTTCGAAATCAGATTGGGAAGGTAGAAGACCATCAAGCTAGAAGAATTATTACCCTTTTTGGATATTCCATGTATTCATTAAAGCTTTCACACAGACTTCAATTTCCTCTTCTCCAAAACCTCCGAATCCAAGCAACACTTGTGGTTTCAAAGAAAAGTTTTCAGTTATTCGATGATATTCGCTTAGAGCGTAAACTCGAATGTCTGATTGCTTAGCTAGATCAACTAATTGGAGGTCAGTTAATTTAGTATCTATTGTTAGCACAATATGCATCCCTGCCTGTTCACCTGAAATTAAAACGCTGGGCTCATAAGCACTTAATACACGCGTTAATTTTTCAAGTTTCTTCCGGTACAATTTGCGCATTCGGTTTAAGTGCTTAGAAAAATGACCATCTCTCATAAACTGTGAGAGTACATGTTGATCTAATCTTGGTACTGTTGAAGAGTAGTAGGGAAAAGTTTGTTGATATGCATGCAAAAGGTGCATAGGCAATACCAAATAGGCGATACGTAAGGAAGGCATCAAGGATTTAGAAAACGTACTAATATAAATCACTCGCTCACTGTGATCCATTCCTTGGAGAGATGGAATTGGTTTGCCCACATAACGGAACTCACTGTCATAGTCATCTTCGATAATATATCGTCCTTCCTGGTTTGCTGCCCAGTTGAGTAGTTGTACACGTCTAGAAGCAGATAATATTGCACCGGTAGGAAACTGGTGAGATGGTGTAACATAGGCAACTGTAGCTGGTAGGTGTTCTAAGTCAGACACTTTCATTCCATCCTCATCAACGGAGACAGCTAAGGTTTCTCTGTCATTGTTAGCAAAAATATGATGGGTTATAGGATAACCGGGATTTTCAATAGCGTAAATAGCTTCCTTACCGAGTAGACGAATAAGTAGAGGCAATAATTGCTCAGTTCCTGAACCTATTACCACCTGTTGAGGTGTACAACGAACGCCTCTCGACGAGTATAGGTAACTTGCAATTTGTTGTCTTAACTCCAAATCTCCTTGAGGGTGACCGAGCAATAATAAATTACGCGACTTATCATCTAGTAAAGACTTTGCATACTTTCTCCATTGGTTAAAAGGAAAGGCATCAATGTCGATATGACCTGAGTTAAAATCAATACTGAAACTATGTTTGACCGCTTCAATCTGCTCAATTTCTTTACGTTTTTCATCGATATAAGATAGTTCATCGACTTGTTCAGTGTAATATCCACTACGCGCTATTGCCGTGATAAAACCTTCCGCAACCAGTTGGGTATATGCTAATTCAATCGTCGTTTGGCTGATGGCTAATAGTTCTGCTAACTTTCGTTTAGACGGTAATTTAGTGCCAACAGTCAAATTACCATGAATAATTGACTCTTTCATTACTTGATAGAGTTGTTCATAAAGAGGAGTCGAAGAAGATCTATTTATTTCTATTAACCAGATATCCATTTTAAAGCTCCTAACTGACCTTGTTAAATAAATAGATTCTGATACTTTTCATATGGTCATACTTACATTATACTAAAACCATTGATGGAATGGAGGATAAATTTTATGACTCAACAATTCACTGGCACCGATCGCGTAAAAAGAGGAATGGCAGAAATGCAAAAAGGTGGCGTCATCATGGACGTTATCAACGCAGAACAAGCTCGTATTGCTGAAGCGGCAGGAGCTGTAGCGGTAATGGCTTTAGAACGTGTACCATCTGATATTCGTGCAGCTGGTGGCGTAGCACGTATGGCGGACCCACGTATTACAGAAGAAGTTATGAATGCGGTAACGATTCCAGTTATGGCTAAAGCACGTATTGGTCATATTTCTGAAGCTCGCATGTTAGAAGCAATGGGTGTTGACTATATTGATGAATCTGAAGTGTTAACTCCAGCAGATGAAGAGTACCATTTAATTAAAAGTAACTTCACTGTTCCTTTTGTATGTGGGAATAAAGATTTAGGAGAAGCAGCTCGTCGAATCGGTGAAGGAGCTTCCATGCTACGTACGAAAGGTGAACCTGGTACAGGGAATATTGTAGAAGCCGTGCGTCATTTACGTAAATTAAATGCACAGGTTCGTAAAATTATTCACATGAATGAAGATGAGTTAATGACAGAAGCCAAAATCTTAGGTGCTCCTTACCATGTGTTACTTGAGATTAAACATTTAGGTCGACTACCAGTTGTGAACTTTGCTGCAGGTGGGGTAGCAACTCCAGCAGATGCGGCATTAATGATGGAGCTTGGAGCAGATGGGGTATTTGTAGGATCTGGTATCTTTAAATCGGACAACCCGGAAAAATTTGCACGTGCTATCGTTGAAGCAACAACACACTACCAAGACTATAAACTACTTGTTGAAATTTCAAAAGACCTTGGCGTTCCAATGAAGGGTATTGAAATTTCCCGCTTGGAATCAAAAGATCGTATGCAGGATCGAGTATTATAAAATGGTGAAAATAGGCGTATTAGCTCTCCAAGGTGCTGTGAGAGAACATATCAAATCGATTGAAGCGAGTGGAGCACAAGCTATTGCTGTTAAACGTGCAGATGACCTGTTGGAAATTGATGGTCTTATTTTACCTGGTGGTGAGAGCACCACGATGCGTCGTCTAATTGATTTATATGGGATGATGGAGCCTTTACGAACATTTGCTAAAGCGGGAAATCCAATGTTTGGAACTTGTGCAGGACTTATCCTGCTTGCTGATACAATTGTTGGTTCTGATCAACCACATATTGGTGTAATGGATGTCACCGTCGAACGAAACTCATTTGGTCGCCAAGTGGATAGCTTTGAAGCTCAACTCTCTATTAAAGGTGTTGCGGAAAATTTCCCTGCAGTCTTTATACGTGCTCCTCATATCACTGAAGCGGGTTCAAGTATTGATGTTCTATGTGAACATAACGGTCGAATTGTGATGGCGCAACAAGGCCAATTCCTTGGGTGTTCATTTCATCCGGAGTTAACAGATGATCACCGTGTAACAGAGTACTTTGTCAATCTTGTTGAAAACTTTATTAAATAAATTATGTAAGATTAAGGCCTGCCATTGGTGCAGGCCTTTTT
>NZ_ALJG01000133.1 GCF_000286315.1 Paenisporosarcina sp. TG20
TGGGCGTTTCTAGCCTGTCACGGAAATTCTATGAATAATTCAGGGACACCGTTATTCGTTTTCCATTGAAGTTTATAAAAAAAAGAAAGGGCATTTCTAGATCACAACAAGAAAATTTTGAAACTAAATAGGCAGGCGAAAAGAGTGGACGCAACTAAAAAGAAAGTGTTAAATGGCTACCATGTAGTTTTTTTGGTTCAAAATGTCATCATTGGCACGGGTTTATTGTCATTGAATCACGCTTTAAGTCCTGTAGGTTATAGTCAATGGTGGCTCCCTCTTCTTTTTGGCGTAATTGCAAATATTACTCTCATTCCAATGATTTGGCTTTCCCTACAGTTTAAAGACGATGACTTGTTTGATATAAACGTAAAACTACTTGGGAAGTGGATTGGAAAATTTATTAATGTGGTCTTAATCGCTTATGCGCTAGTGGTAATTATGATTGTCATTCAAAACTACCTCACACTTATTCAAATTGCTGTACTTCCGAATCGGGCAATCACATTTCATTTACTTATTATCATGGTGTTAACGGTCTATATTGTATTGATTAGATATGATCGGAAATATGAACGAGATGATGGGTTCGATGTCTAATATGAACGAATAGATGACCAAGCTTTTTAGTGATAGTGCCAAAATTGCAAGTATTGCAGAAGTAATGGGATTCTTTAATAAAAGGATTTTCCTTTGATGACGTTCTAGTAATGGGTTGTTAAGGAAAACACTGTTTATTTCTTATGTAATAAGAAATAAACATGATCGAGTGCTTCTTCATATAATGAGCTAATAAAGCAATAGAAAAAGGTATTACAAAATTTTATTTCTTCATACTTTCTTCACATTTTTTAGATACCATAGGGAGTATAAAATAATAAGGAGATGATATTGCATGGCGAAAATTATTATAGCAGGTGGAGGATTCGGGGGAATTGTTGCTGCACAATCCCTTCGAAATGAATTAGGTAATGAACATGATATTTTGTTAATTTCAAATCTGGACAAGTTCTATATGCGTGCTGCCTTCCCAGGTGTCGCACTTGGTCATATTAATCCCGAAGAAATTGTTCTGTCATTACCTGAATTGCTGCACAAGAGAGATATTGACTTTTTAGCTGGTGATATTGAAAAAATTGACCCTAAAGAACAGAAAGTCTATTCTTCAGATCAAACGATTGACTACGATTATCTTGTTATGGCGATGGGTGCACATTTCGCATATGAAAAGATTCCTGGATTTAAGGATTACGGTCATTCATTGCAAACAATCGATATGGCTTTAAAGCTACGCAAAGCGATTTCATCTTTTAAAGGTGGAACTTTCGTAGCTGGTGTAGCTGCAAATAGCCCTTGCGAGGGACCGGCTCTTGAAGTTTTATTCCAATTCGATCATTATCTCCGTGAAAAGGGTATAAGGGATCAAACAGAATTTCATTATTTCACCGCTAAGCCTGTTGCTTTTGCCCCGGGTGGACCAGTAGTTCACGATTTTGTCAAACAGCAGTTTGAAAAACATAACATTCATCTTCATGTCAACGTAGAGTTAAGTGATATAGCAGAAAATGAAGTTCGGTTTAAGGATGGTCTTGCTTTGGAAAGTCAATTGTCGTTTATCATGCCTGCATACGAAGGTCCAAAGGGACTACAAGGAAGTGGTCTGGAAGGTGAGGGTGGATTTGTTCCAGTTAACGAACAACTGCGGTCGGTTCACTATCCAAATGTTTTTGCAACTGGGGATATGATCCAGATGGTAGGTCCGAAAATGGGGCATAATGCAATGGCTGGTGCAAAAGTAATTGCTCGAAATATTGCTCATGAATTGAGAGTCAGCAATGCAAATGCACTTTATACACCTGAAGTACTATGTGTGATGGAGATGGGTGGCGACAATGCGGCCTATATTGAGGCTGATACAATTTGGGGTGGAACTCGGAGTAAAGTTCCCGTTACAGGTCCAGTAGCTGCTTTTATGAAGAAATCATTTAAAGAATATTTTCTACGTGAACAAGGAAACATAGATTACATTTTATAGATAATCGTTTATACACTTGAACCATTAAGGGGAAGCAAAATGAGACATATTTGGGGTAATCTTTGACCATCGCAAAGACTACTGTTCCTGGTAGGGATTGGATATGTTCTATACATGGTTATTACTAGATACATCTAGCTTGAACCATTCATAAATAAATGAGGCTGACTTTAAAGTTTATTAGCTTTGAGGTCAGCCTCTGTTTGCTTTTAACCTTCATTGAGCACAGTTTTTAATAATTCCTTTACTTCAGGGGTTTGCATGATCTCGATCATTGTTTCTTGCATCTCTGGGCTTTTCATTACCCCAATCATGGTGTTCTGCATTTTCGGATCATTCATGATCTCGATCATTGTATTTTGCATTTCTGGTTGCTTCATCATTTCCACCATTTGATCCTGCATTTCAGGAGAACTCATCACACGGACCATTGCATCTTGCATCTCCGGTGTTGCCATCATGTCAGCTAACATGTTAGGGCTTATACCACCAGAGTTCATCATATTATCGGTATTTCCTCCATTCATACCCCCACATCCGGCAAGAAGGAGTAAGGATAAAATAGAAACGACAGTTAGTTTTCTTTTTATTTTCATTTGAATTCCTCCCTTGTTTAGAAACTCATTTTTATTAATCTTCCCAACTTCATGTCGTTTATCCTTAATCTTAACAAGTTCTTGACATTCTCCTGATAAGTTCTGAAAAATGATTGTTAATAAGGGAAAGGAATCACACTTTTCCACTAATAATTTGAAAACAGGAGTGAGAATAAGATGAAGAAACTATTAATAGTCGCAGGATTTGTGGGAGCATTTGCAATCGGGTCAATGACTATAGAAAGGCTCACCTAGTTTTTTTACACGATCTTCTGTCATCCCGCATCCCTGGTCAATAATAAGAACAATAACCGATTCTTCATCTTTTTTCTCCATTGAAACTTTAAGAACTCCACCATTAGTCGTGGATTTAATCGCGTTAATTATTATATTTAGAAACACTTGTTTCATTTGGCTTTCATCACAAATAATGAAAAGGGGGTCTATTGCTATTTTGGATTCAATGATAATGTTTTTTAGATTTGCTTCGGATTCAAGAAAAGTTACCACTTTAGATAATATCGTCTTTAAATCTGTAGGTATATAGCTAGCTGCCTCAGGTTTGGCTAAGGCAAGAAATTCATTAATAATGGATTCAATTTGATTAAAATCTTTTAGCATAATATCGTAATATTCTGCAGCTATTCTACTCTTATCGAGGAGCTGGAAAAATCCTTTAATCGATGTCAAAGGGTTACGAATTTCATGGGCTACGCCTGCGGCTAATTCTCCAGCTACGGATAATCTTTCCCATTTCTCAAATGGTCTTCGGCTTTCTTTTGTTCTGTTATATCTCGAATAACAACAACGAAATGTTCAATGTCACCGTTGTCCCCCACGACAGGTGTAATTTTTGCTTCTAAGTTAATCAATGACTTATTTTTGTGAATAAAACGATATCGAACAAGATTTGAAGTTTTCGTTAACATGATTTCACTAAAAGCGTTCTCAAGCAACGGCAAATCAACTGGATAGACGAATAAAAACCCTGACGAACCAATTAATTGATCTATTGGATATCCTTTTACAAATTCACTAGATGGGGAAGTGTAAAGGACTACACCATTTTTATCAACAACAGTGATGATATCGCTCGTATTTCCAGCGATTAACCGGTAGTTAATTTCAATATGTCGAAGGGCTTCTTCTATCCGTTTACGTTCCGTAATGTCAACGCAGGAAGCAATAACTTCCACCACTTTCCCCATTCTGAACACCGGGCTTAAAGTGGCCAGGTAAACAATACCGTTTTCATGTCCTTCGTAGGAAACGTTCTCCTCGCCTTGCCACGCTCTTTGATAGAATGCTTCCTTTTTTATAGCTTTTTCCAAAAGCAATATCTCTGCAAGTTTTTTTCCAACGACTTTCTCCGGGGATAATCCAATCCGATAGACCAATTCCCCATCACACATTGTATGAATTAATTTCCCATCTTTTAATTTGTATTTAAGCGTCATACCGTCCTGTTGACGAATCGTTTCCTGCAACTCTTGTTTCGCCATTTCTAATTCTCTTTCTAACCATAGACGATGACTGATTTCGCTGGTTAGTCCATATCTTCTTATGATTTTTTGTAAGTCAGGGAATTGTACCTCTATGTTTTCCGCTGGTATCGGCTTACTCAATAAATAACCTTGTACTGAATCGCATAGATTTTGTTGGAGAAAGTCCAGATGTTCTTTCGTCTCAACACCTTCAGCAATTACTTGGATATTCAAGTGATGAGCCATCGAAATGATTGTTTTGACAATAGTGGCATTGCTTTGGTCAAGATGGCAATCTCGAATAAAGGACTGATCAATTTTTAAGCAATCAATCGGGAATTCTTTCAAGTAAGACAAAGAACTATAGCCCGTACCAAAGTCATCAATACTAATTTTCACACCTAATTTTTTCAGTGCCTGCAAAATGCTGATCGTTCGGTCTACATCCATGGTCGTAGGAGGGAGTGATTAACCCCCTGTGTTAGGCTAGTTGTCATGGGGTTACGTAATACGTCTAGTTATTTATAAGCCACCGGGAGAGGGAAGATACCAATGGTTAGATATGATAAAGATTTCAAGATTGGGATCATTCAAAGAATGATGCCACCGAAAAGTGAATCTGTTTCCTCATTAGCTAAAGAAGTAGCGCGACAAGTTTTGTTATAAGCACTAATATGTGAAAAAACAAGGGATTTCTTCGGAAATCCTAACTTTA
>NZ_ALJG01000134.1 GCF_000286315.1 Paenisporosarcina sp. TG20
CAAAAACTGCCGAAAGTCGGGATAAGGAGTTACCCATCGTACAAAGTACAATAAAGAAACTTACCAATGATCAAAAAAAGATTGGTATATATTATGGAACAGGTGCCCCGACCAAACAGTGGACACCAGTTATTGATCGTTTAATTGATACCTATGGAGTAGGTCCAACAGAATCTGCACGAATACTTGCTACTGTACAGGCTGCAATTAATGACATAATGATAATTGTATGGGATTTAAAATACCGATGGAATGTTGCAAGGCCCAATCAATATAATCAAAAGATGAAGACTTTGCTTTGTACACCACGTTTTCCATCCTATCCGTCCGGTCACGCCACCATGTCAGGATGTACACAGGTGGTGCTAAGTTATTTTTTCCCGAAAGAAGCAACCAAGCTCCAAAAAATAGCTAATGACAATGCTGTTAGTCGTTTGTACGCAGGTGTACATTTCCCTTCTGACAATGATGAAGGACTCAAATTAGGAAGATATATTGGATCAATGATTGTCCAACACCTGAAAACACAAAATAGTAAGGATTTAAAACCTATTGATCATCCTTTTAGAGATTTCCGTAGTTCGGAAATCTTCCCGGACAACTACCAACAATTCATCCCCTTCGAGTTTCCCAAAACATGTACGTCCCTTGTTGTGGATACTGAGAAAACTAGAACAAACAAAACCCAGATCAATCAAGTACCCAAACCAATATTATATTTATAAACCTCTATTAAAAGGCTCTTCTTAAATAAAGAGCCTTTTATCCATAAAACGATTTTCTTTTAAGATGAATTTTCAAGTAATTTGTTTCTGATTATTGTGTCTTGAGAACTCTCACAATTTCCTTATCTATTTGATTACTATAAGAAATCATGGAATTCATAACATTTAACATGTCAGTTGAAAAGTCTTTTTTGATTTCCTTTTAGTTTTCCAATTTCATTAAAGAAAATTCAATTTAAACTCCTAAAAAATAATTTTTAGGAGTTTTTTTATTGTAATAATCATATATCTTATTTCATTACATGTAGCTCCTGCTTACTTTTAGCAATGACAAACATCATCCTATTGTTTTAATGAAACCCCTCTGACTCAGCTATCAATTCCTTTGCCATGTCATGTTTTACTAAGTGTTCTCCAAGATGATCGCTATCACAAAAGATTAACTCCTCATACACGATATAAGAGTCTCCTTCAAAAATTTCACCATTACAATAATCACATGAAAACACTGCTACCGCTTGTTGCGGATCACTGGGTAATCCCTCACCTGTTACCATTGGATTTTCGATTTCCACTACCTTCATCCCTTTCTATATATAATTTTTATTGTCCAAACATAAATTATTTGCTAATCCATTAATTGCTTAAGGACATTCTCAAACTTTTGCCCTTCTGTTACATATCGGAAGTCTCGGAATGGATTACCTTGTTTTTTTATACGTTCTAAAACTGCCGGGATTGAAAACAAGTCTGGTTTAAGTGATCTGGTTAATTCATCCCAGTTTAATGGAGTCGCTATTAATCCTTTTTCGTTTCCCCTAGGAGAATATGGCGCTATAATCGTTTTCCCTTCACTATGTTGAACGTAATCTAAGTACAACTTGTTATGGCGGTTCTTTTTTAATCTCTCTGTTGTAAACCATTGGGGTTCCTGTTCACATAAAAAATCACAAACAAATTTAGTAAAAATCCGTGTTTCTTCATAAGAAAAAGTGTTTAAAGGTAAAGGGATATAAACTTGTAGACCTTTCCCACCAGAAGTTTTCACAAATGACTGGAGTTCGAATTGGTCGAAAATAGCTTTCATCCTTTGGGCGGCCTCTATGGCGATAGGAAATTCATTTACTGAAGGTGGGTCTAGGTCAAATACTATTTCAGTAGGCTTATTACTACTAATCGTTTGAAAAGGGACATGAAACTCTAGCGCAAGTTGGTTCCCAAGCCATACTAAGGATTCAATATCATTGCACATAATGTATCGAATATCATCCTCTTGCTTAGTTGAAATAAAATCAGGAATATAATCAGGAGCATTCTTTTGGTAAAACTTTTCCCCCTCAACACCATGAGGAAAACGGATAACTGTTAGAAGTCGATTTCGTAAAAAAGGCAAAATATAAGGTGCTATTTGTTGCAAATAAAACAAGTAATCATCCTTTTGAATATTAATTAATGGCCAAATGGGCTTTTCAGGATGTGTGATTTGAACGTTTTGAGGAAGTGGAACTAATTGTTTCTCCATATGCTGCCAGTGACAGTCCATTGGGTCCTTCTGAAAATTAAAGGAATGGAACCTCGGTTCTCTTAAATGCTTTTCATCGAAGCTAATACATGCTATATCAACACAAATGGATGGATCTAATTCCCAAATATTTTCCGATACTTTCGTTCCATTATTTTTAAATAATGTGATTAAGGTTTCTAACTCCTCAACTGTAAGACCATGACGAAAGTTAACAATTTCAATTAATGATTCATACTGATAAACGGCCCCATGAAAGTATCCATTACTCTTGTTGTATTTAGTCAGAATGACCGTGACATATCTCCAGTTTTTGATTTTCAACCAATTAGTTGATCTTTTCCCACTGTTCCAACTACTGGTTAATTGTTTGGCAACAATTCCTTCGCCATTATTAACAACTACTTTATTCCATAATTGTTCGTGATTTATAAATACATCTATTGCTTGAATCCTATTTATATCTTCAACATTAATTGAAATAGGAAGAGTTATGGTTTGAAAAAGTTTTTGTAGTTTCTTTTTACGTTTTGAGATAGATAGCTCAGTTTGACTCTCCCCCTTATAAAAAAGAAGGTCAAATACAACGTAATGACATGGAAATTGTTGAACATGTTTACTAATCACATTTTCATTACGCATCCTACCTCTTAATTGAACAATAGAAAAATTACTTTGGAAATTATTTATTAAGATAACCAACTCACCATCTAGATATAAAGGTAAGTAAGGGCGAACTCTTTGCAAAATTGTATGACAGAAAAAAAGAATTTCTGGAAACATTTGATTAAGGACATTTCCATTTCTACTCCTCAGAATAGGTACATCTTTTTCCCATTCTAATATACAGCGAAATCCATCGTATTTAGCTTCGTATAGCCAGTTTTTCCCTGAAGGAATATCTGTTGTTGCAGTTAAAAGCATTGGCTTCAATTTTTAGCCTACTTTCGCTTGTTTTGTACCTTATCTTTTGATCATTTCTCAATCTTGATACATAAAAATGAAGAAAATATTGCATAGTAAGAAGAAAAAGAAAAAGTAGGTGACAACAAATGCATACAGTTTGGAAAGGAAGTATTAGCTTTGGACTTGTTAATATTCCAGTGAAGCTTCATACCGCAACTGAAAATAAAGATATTAAATTACGACAACTTCATAAAGAATGTCATACACCAATTAATTATCAAAAGGTTTGTGAGGGGTGTAAAAAAGAGGTTAAAAGTGAGGATATTGTTAAAGCATACGAGTATTCAAAAAATAAGTTTGTTGTGCTGGATAATGAAGAACTCGAGAAATTAAAAAAAGAAAATGAAGATAAGTCAGTTGAAATAATCGACTTTGTAAAACTGGAAGAGATTGATCCCATCTACTTTGAACGTAGTTATTTCTTGGCACCCGACACTGGCGGTGGAAAAGCTTACTCTCTTTTGAGAAAAGCACTTATGGAGTCTGGCAAAATCGGCGTGGCTAAAATCGTCATACGTTCAAAAGAACAATTAGCAATTGTTCGTGTTTACGAAGAGACGCTAGTAATGGAAACCATACATTTCCCAGATGAAGTAAGACTTGCTAAAGATGTACCAAATATACCGAGTGAACCCGTGATTGTTAAAAAGGAACTCGAAACTGCCCTTATGTTAGTTGACCAATTAACTACTACCTTTGAGCCTGAGAAATATACGGATGACTACCGTACCGCCTTATTGGAGTTAATTGAAGAGAAGAAATTGGGTAATAACACAGTATCTGTTAGCGAGAAACAACCTGTTGCTCCTTCCAATGTGACAGACTTAATGTCAGCTCTTCAAGCGTCACTAGATAAAACCAAGAAGAAAAAGCCTACCCCAAGAAAGAAAGCAGCAAAAACCTCTTAATGCATAAAATTATGGATGTTCATTTAATTTAAAACTTTAACATGGCTCCTTTTTGGGAGCTTTTCTAATAAAAGATAAGAAAATATATAAATTTAGAGTGCCATGAACCACGTGTTCATGGTGTTTTTAGTATACGGAGACTAACAATCTAAAACAGACTATCTTTGGTGATACTCTCGCTAATCCCGCTAGTGAGTTCCGTGCTGTGAATCCTTTACTTGAAGAACATTGTTTCTTCTATATTGGAAGTTGACAGTATGGCGACGCAAAGATTGCTTAAAAAACTATCCAACCTTAAAAATAAAGAACAAGAACGATATTGTATCTTCGGGTGCCTCTCTCTATAAAACCAGTGTCTATTCTCTCATCAACCCAAAGTAAAAATACTATGTGTCCATAGATTGAAGGGTCGAGTCGAATCGCTAATTCTATTAATTTGAAGTCGTTATTTCCTTTTTTAGAAACGCAAGTTCCCTCTCAGTAGAAGTGAACTTTGTTCAGTGAAATATTCTTAATTAGTAATCTTTGGATTGCACATGAGAAATTGTCTTTTCTAAATGCAGGCCAGGCGTGAGGTGTGGTTACTTTCATTTTACAAGATAGGACAAATTTGATTTTTTTAAAAGCTTTTCTTTATATGACTGTTGATTTATAAACAGGTGAATGATTGTAGTGAAAGGCGGCGACTCCAGCGGGATAAGCGTGGCCAGGTAAGACCCCAATGTCATCAAGCTAA
>NZ_ALJG01000135.1 GCF_000286315.1 Paenisporosarcina sp. TG20
CTCGTCGCAAAGATACTGGCTTGTGGCCAGCATCTTTCCTGCGGGACTTTCAGCTCGTGCTGTTCCCACTGGAGTCGCCGCCCTGCGCTACAATCAAACGATACCTGTCTAAAATAAACGGATAACAATTAAGTGTTCGTGTTTATTATCGAATTGAGGAGTTATGTAATTTTTCCAATTAAATAAATTTAAATATGAATATTCACTTATGAAGGTTCTAATACTTATGATATAACCTTTAAAAAACAAAGTAGCTGGGGGCACTATGAAAAATATAATTTATTTATTTGGTCCGACTATTTTGATTTTTATTGGACTTAGTTATTTAGAGTCCATTCCGATTACTTTTCTTTTGTTTTATGGTTGGTTATTTTTTGTTCCATTTATCTCCTACTCGAAACGATTAACTTTAAAAGAAATGTTTCTTGATTCGATAAAAAAAGGATTTGGGTTAAAACCTATCCTAATTGGTTTAATTAGCGGTATTATTAGTGGAGTTTCCATATACATCTCAGTTGACTTATTACAAGGTCATATATTTGACATCAATCCATTATCGGACAGACTTAATCAATGGGGATTTAACGGAGCAAAAGTGTGGGGATTTATACTAGTACTCGCTTTTATTAATCCAATTTTAGAGGAATGGTATTGGCGTGAATTTATGTTCAAGAAGTATCTTGCTACAGGCGTAGCAAAGAGTATTTTTATAACGTCTACTTTTTACTCGCTATATCATTTGTTAATATTACTCCCATTGTTTGGGACTCCCTTTAGTTTACTAGCAATACTTCCAGTTTTCTTCGCAGGCTTACTTTGGGGTTATTTGAGATACATCTTTTCTTCAATCATTGCACCAGTAATTAGTCATGCATTAGCTGATTTAGGTATTATTTTAGTTTATTTACATTTTTTTATGTAGGTATTGGATACTGACATACAGTTTAAGATAATAAAAACCGGGCAAAGTGCGCCCGGTCCTTAAAGAAAGCACACAGTATCCACTTTGGTTTATGGTATGATTTCCGTTGCAGGCGGACGCTTTCCGCGGGCGGTCCATGAGCCTCCTCGGGCCAACAGGATGTTGGTCACGAAGGCGTTGACTCGCGTAGTGGCGTTCTTAGCCTTCGTTCCATTGTACGGTTCCTGCGGGGTCTCATCTGGCCTCGCTTTTCCCACTGGAGTCGCCGCCCTTCACTACAATCATTCACCTGTTTAAAATAACCGTGATCAACTATAGTTTAAAAAATAAATATAAAAATCGTCCGATCTTTTAAAACGAAAGTACTCAAACCTAAATTAATTGAATTTCAAAACCAAGAATAGATCACTGATCAAAATTTACCTTCGACTGAGAGGAAACTTGCGTTTCTATAGAAGAAAATCACGACTAACATTAATCGGGTTTACGAGAGTCACATCAAAGAAATACCGTTTTAGAATGTTAGTCTCCGGAAAGCGCCTTCTAGTTTGACTCCTGTGCTGGAAGGATGAAAAGGTGAACGTTTCGCCCTTCTGTCCTAATAAGGGGTCCGCAGGTTGACGTGTGGAGCTAGACATAGCTACTCCAAGTTAAAAGGGGTGACTATAAAAAATTTGCTTTCTTAAGTCATAAAAAAGACCAGCTCCCCTAAGGAAACTAGTCTTTAGATATAGATAGGAAGCCGCCTTTGCCGTAATCAAGTTAGAAAGTTTTAGACCACCACTTCACAAAGTGGGTGTTCGCAGAAACTATCCTGTATGTCCTCATTGATTTAAAATGAACAAGGCCTGTCATTCCAGTTTCTATAAAAACTCCCTATTACAGATTAAAGGTTAAAACTTAATATCGTTACGAACAATGCAGCTTATATTGTTATTTTACATGGATTGACTCAAATATTCAATGGTAAAATTTAACCTCATTTCACATTTAGTATTTCATCATCTTTCGAAAGATCGAAATACTACATAAGCATAGTTTTTATAATTAAATTTATTAAAGTTAAACAAATCAGTTGCTTATCACTAATCTTAGTGCTATAGTAAAGAAGAATTATTTTTGTCAGTGTAAAAGATATATGTTAGAAACTTATCGTCTTAATGATCACTTTGGGCAGGGATAGTATTACATTGTGTGAATTTCACACTAGGAGGAAACAAATATGGAACAAGGTACAGTAAAATGGTTTAATGCAGAAAAAGGTTTTGGTTTTATCGAGCGTGAAAATGGGGACGATGTATTCGTACATTTCTCAGCAATCCAAAGTGAAGGCTTCAAATCTTTAGACGAAGGTCAAAAAGTTACTTTCGACGTTGAGCAAGGCGCTCGTGGAGCTCAAGCTTCAAACGTTCAAAAAGCATAATATAACCTTTCAACAGACTCTACTATGTAGAGTCTGTTTTTCATTTGTCTAGGAACCATAAAAGATAACCTCTACTCGTCTTTTGAGTAGAGGTTATCTTTACTTATTTCAGCAGTTAAAACGCTTCATATAATGATTTAATTGGTTTCATTAATACTCGATTTACTTCTTCAACTATCCCACTAAGGTTCGATTCTGCGACAAATAAACTTTCGATTTTAGCATTTGATTGCGCAAGTTGAGCAGTCTTTTGAGCATGCTCTAGTTCTTCACCAGAAATTTCTTCACCTTGTTGTTGTTTTTCTTGTAAAGTCAATTGCAAGTCACGAAAGCTTTTAAATAAAGCTAATGATTCTTCGTCATCTTTCATTTCTATCACAGCTTTTTCTAAAGCAATAAATTCTGCAGTTTTTCTAAATGAGCTATCCAAGCGATTAATATCATCATAAATGTTAACTGTCATGTCTTCGTCTCACTCCTATAGTATATTTGTTACGTACACAATTCCACCTTGAATTAGTCCAATTAGGCCACCAAGCACCGCACCCAGTACTGTTATCATTTTAAATTCTTTCCTTGAAATACCCAAAACTAAATCTTCAAGACGTTCCACAGGGAAAGAATCTACTTGGGCTTGAACCATTTCTTCTAGCTTTAATCGTTCAATCATTTCTTCAAGCTTTACTTCGCCTTGCAAGAAGACAAACTCAGTCATTTTAGGTGATAAGTTATTAGTAGCCCAATCAGCACCTCCAGGCCAGTATTCTTGTAACGTAGAATCCAGTCGTTTTTCAATCGCTAACTCCTGTTTCACATATGATTTTACTATACTTAACACTGGTTGAACATCAAAATTTACAACTATTTGGTTTAATTGTAAATCTTTTAATTTTTCCCATTCTCCCTGAATGACTTTTGTAAGAAGTTCAGAAGTTCCAGGTGAGTTCAAGAATTTTAGTATTTCTGGTTTAACTCTATTGACAATGGTCGTCGACTCTCCCATGAACATTTGAACCATGTTACCGAATGTCCCTTTAGAGGCAAGAAAGTCATCGATCAGTTTTTTTAAGGTTTGGTGTCCTTCTTCGGAGGCAAAGTACGTTTCCCCTTTTTCAATCATGTAAGTAACAAGTTCAGGAATACGTTCGTCTGCTGTTTGCTGCCATTGTTGTGGTGCCAATTCTCGTAATGTTTTTGAAGAGAACTTCAACTCTAGCAATGCGATCTGCTCATCAAGAATTGAATCGATTTTCCCTTCCACGAGATAAGGTACTTGTCCAATGCCTACTTTTGATAACCATTGCTGTATCGTCATCTTTGATTCAAACACATGTTTCGAGAGTTGTGCTTGAATCCACAACTCAGCTTTTTGTTTCATATCATTTGAGAAAAAACGTCGTTTAAACGTTTCAGGTGTTAATAAATGTTCAACGACCGTTCGACCAAGTTGTTTAGCTAACTCATCTCGTCGTTTTGGTATCAGTCCAGGCGTGAATGGTACACGCCAGTTTCCGATATATTTTACTTCATGTGGACGAAAAAGCATTTTAATCGCAAGATGGTTTGTAAATCCCCCGATTATTGCGCCAACAAGTGCCATAAAAAACAGTATTAATATAAAGTTCATTTGGTTCACCTTTTTCTATCAAGCGTCATTTCATTATAACAGAAACAACTAGCTAGACAAAAATGTAAACTTTTTATTATAGTGCATTATACATTGTTGAAAATCGGATTGCATGCTCAATTTCATCCTGCATAGCAATGAATAAAGGATTATATGCTTGAGGGATGGGAATCGTAAGAAGCATTTCTTTGTAAAATTCAGTTGCTTCGAGTTCTTCCATTAATGAATCTTTTGCTGCTTGTTTTAGGTCAATGGGTGGTTCAGGTTTTGAGGGATTTTGTACAAATTGACCTGTGAGCATATAATAGAGTTGTTGAAACATTTCATAATGACTTTTTTCATCTTCCATTGCATGCAGGATAAATGATTGCCAATAAGGATCGTCCGTTAGCCTGAGCATGTACTTATAGAAGTAATACGCTCGATATTCTTCTTCAATGGCTTTTTTTAGGTGTTCATTAAACAATTAGTCACTCCTTTTCCGTCTTTTATCTAGCGTATGCAGAAGTATCTTCACCTATGAAAGGAGCAAAATTCATGCTACAACATTTTAGTTTTAAGTCCATGTACGAAAACAATCAATTACCCGGTTGGACATTTTCTTTTTTTTATAAGCAAACTCGCTACAGTGGAGATTACTTACAAGATGGATCCATTAATTGGACTAGTAGTTCTACCCCACCTGACGAAGAAACTGTAAAGAAAATGATTCACGAATTAATGCTTTTTCATGTCTACGATTAACAACAATTGTACTATTTTAATTATGTTAATTTCAGGGTAAATTATATTTACGTAAGAAAAACCGGGCAAAGTACGCCCAGTCCTTTAAGAAAGTACACAGTAACAACTTTGGTTTCTGTATGATTTCCGTTACAGGCGGACGCTTTCCGCGGGCGAGCGCCAAGCCTCCTCAGGCCAACAGGGTGTT
>NZ_ALJG01000136.1 GCF_000286315.1 Paenisporosarcina sp. TG20
CTGTTCAGTTTTCAAGGTTCACTATGCTTGTCTATCTCACGACAGCAACTTTTATATCTTAACAAATTCTCATTGCTGTGTCAAGAATAAATTTTACTATTTTCATTTACTTCGTTGCGCTGAAATTAGCAACTAAATTAATATACCGTCTTTCGAACTTAAAGTCAATAACTATTTTGAAATACTGTATTCACTTCTTAAGGACATTTATTAATATACATCTTTTAAAACTATAAATCAAGAGTTTTTTTGCGAAATATTCTTTTGATCCTGTTGAAGTCCATTACAAACAGCATGATACCTGCAATTACAATGAACCCACCTATAACCTGGGTTAAGATTAAATACTCATTAAATACATAGAAAGCTAAAATTGTTGCACCAATTGGTTCAAATAAAATCGCGATGGAAATAACATTTGTTGAAACATATTTTAAAGACCAGTTAAATAATGTATGTCCTAAAAGATTTGGAACGATCGCTAACAAGACAAACCATAACCAATCATTTGCTGGATATGGCCCAAACGACTCTCCTTTAAAAATGACATAAAAAAACAGAGTGATTGTACTTACTCCATAAACTACAAAAGTATATGTAACGAGTGAAAGTCTTTTTCGTACATCTTGACCAAACAATAAGTATGCCGTTACTAGTGCGCAAGCAATAAGTGCTAACATATCTCCATATAAAGCAGTACCACTAATTTGAAAGTCTCCCCAACTAATCAGTATGGATCCTCCAATTGCAATCAATCCAGATAAAATAGTTTTAACTGATAAATGTTCCTTAAAGAAAAAATACGTTCCAGCAAAAGCAAACAATGGTTGGAGTGTAACTAATACTGTTGAACTTGCAACCGATGTGTAATTTAATGATTCAAACCATAAGATAAAGTGGAATGCTAAAAAGATACCAGCAACAAGTGAAAATGACCAATCTCTTTTTGTTAAGCGTTTTAGTTCTGCAGTGTATTTCCAAAAAAAGATGGGGGCCATGATTAGTACAGAAAATAACATACGATAAAATGCAATAATTCCCGCATCTGCATCGGCAAGTTTTACAAAAATAGCCGACATGGCAACAGCAATGACACCAATTGCGATCGGTATATATGGGTGGATAGTTGTTCTTTCCACAAGTTTCACTTCTCTCTTCACCTTTATTAATTGTCAATACTAACCAATAAAAGGTACTATATCTATATGTAACCCTTCATATTGTTTCATTTCTAAGCAGACTGTGCAACTTGTTTTTTAACTTTAGAGGGAGGATATTAATGATAGGAATAATTTCCGAATTTGTTCACACCGAAATATTAATAAAGTTGGGTTTAGCTGCATTATTAAGTTTGATTATTGGCGTTGAAAGGGAATTGAAAAAGAAACCCGTTGGCCTAAAGACTAGCTTGGTAATAGCTACGTTTAGCTGTCTCCTTACTTATATCTCCATTGAATCAGCGTATGTTGCTGAAACTCGAGATGATGTTAATATCACGATGGACCCATTGCGTCTTGCAGCCCAAATAGTAAGTGGCATTGGTTTTTTAGGTGCAGGGGTGATTTTACGCAAAGGGAATGACAGTATTACAGGATTAACTACCGCAGCAATGATCTGGGGTGCTGGTGGAATAGGTATTGCCGTTGGAGCCGGCTTTTATGTAGAGGCAACTATTTGTGTTTTAATCGTATTAGTTGGAATAGAGCTACTACCACCTATCCTATTTAAATATGGTCCAAAACGCTTAAGGATGAAAGACGTTTATATGAAGGTTCTTGTTTCAGAAACAACTGAGATTGAGAAACTGGTTTCTTTTTTAACCATGGAAGAGATGGTAATAGAAAGCCTTCGTATTAAAGATATTCCACTTTCTGGCCAACGCTTAAAACATGAAGTTGAAATTCGTTTATCAGCATTGTCAAAGCACAATGCATTTGCCATTTATAACAGCGTACATTCTCTCCCATATATTGATCGAGTAGAACTAGAAATCTTATCTTAATAGGAGGAGCTTTATGAAAACATATATTGAACTACTAAAGGGAGGAAATAAACCTTCTTTGTTAGCAGCAATAGTTAATACTTTCATTGCAGGATTAAAAGGTTTAGCTTTCTTTTTCACAGGAAATGTTGCGATGTTTGCAGAAATGATGCACTCGATTGGGGATGCTGCCAATCAATTTTTTGTTTTTATAGGATCAGCACTTTCTAAGAAAGCACCTACACCACGTTTTCCAGACGGATTTGGTCGAGTTGTCAATTTGGTTTGTCTAGGTGCAGTATTAATTGTTGGGATCTTATCTTATGAAACAATAGTTGAGGGCTGGCATCATATACAGCATCCTGAAAAATCTGGCGGCTTGTTAATTACTCTTAGTGTATTAGGAATTGCAATTATTTTAGAAGTTTTTGTACTATATAAGGCAGGTAAAGAAGTTTTACACGAAGCAGGTGTTTCAAATGCGAAAGGTTTAGCACCATTAACACTAGGTTTTGTTCACTTAAAACGAGCTAAACCGGCTACAAAGTTAGTATTTATGGAAGATTTAGTAGCAACTAGCGGAGGTATCCTAGCATTTATAGCAGTGTTAATTGCTCATTTCACCGGTTTTTTACAAGCAGAAGGTATTGCTTCTATTATGATTGGATTAATGATGTTCTATGTTGTTGGACGTGTGTTTTTAGAAAATGCTCGTGGTGCAATTGGAGAAACAGACGAACAAATGTTAAATCATATAGCGCATCTTGTCATTAACCAAAAAGATGTAAAAGATATTCGAAAACTTATGGTTATTAAAGAGGGTGAGTTCTTACATGTAGAACTTGTGGCTGAAGTTGATCCTTCAATCTCCTTTGCAAAGGCAGATGACATTCGTGATCATTTGGTTGATCTTATTTTAAATCAGCGCGGTGTAGAAGATGTGACAATCTCATTTGACGAAGACGATAATATAAGTCACTGGAAACATGTAAGTAATAGGCAAGAAAATTTACCACCTGTTTGAATAATTAATAATTAATTAGAGAAAACCCCATCCACTAAATGGATGGGGTTTTTCTTATTGTAAATTATTTTCGATAGATTTTAATAATTCAACTCCCCGCACGACAAGTTTTTCACTTATCGGTGCGTCTTTGTCAATTGGTTTTTGAAATTGATTTAACGTTCCTGCACCAATTCCAAATAGAGCATCCTTTTCGTCATCAAGCCCATACTGGTAACAATGCCTTAATAAGAAAGGTACACCAAACTCTAACTTTGCTGAGGGCTGTTCAAAGTCTCCGCTTTTCACTAATACTGGAATCCTTAGTACATCATAATATGGAGCTTTTTGAAATACATAATCAAAATATGCATGATCGTATTCCCAACCACCACCAATAGTAAAGCCTTGGCTTGTTAAAAATTCTTCTAAATGACCTTTTTCAAACCGCTTGCCTTTTAATGAAGAATTAAGTTCTATCAACTAAAAAACCTCCTGTCTTCTACATAGAATGGACAGAAGGAGTCCTATTTTATTCGTAAAAACAAAAGAAAGCTCCCTACCAATGGTTGGGAGCTTTCTTTTACTGTAATGAAGCTTTTAAAATAGTTCTTACATCTGATGCTTCTAAAGGTGCGAAATTACCAAACTTCCCGTTAACCATTGCTTTTTCAACCATTAAATCGATATTTGTACTATCAATTTTATAATCAGCTAGAGTTTCAGGCGCTCCAAGAGATGTCCAATAATCACGTAAGTTATTAATTCCTTCGTTAGCTATTTCAATAACTGTTTTGCCTTCTGGGTTTACTCCAAATACGTAAACAGCTAAACGAGCAAAACGTTCTGGGTCAACTTCGATGTTATGACGCATCCAATGAGGGAATAAAATAGCTAATCCCCCCGCATGTGGAATATCATATACTGCAGATACTGCATGCTCGATGTTGTGCGATGCCCAGTCGCCTTGATATCCCATTTGTAACATTCCATTTAATGCAATTGTACCTGAAAAAAGGATCGTTTCTCGGTGCTCATAGGAATGTAAATCGTTTAGAAGCTTTGGTGCAGTCTCCATTATTGCCCGTAATACACCTTCACACATCTCATCTTGAACAGGTGTGTTCGTTGCATTGTTGAAATATTGTTCAAATATATGAGACATCATGTCAACTACACCATATACTGTTTGGTCTTGTGGTACTGAAAAAGTATATGTTGGATCTAGCACTGAAAATTTCGGAAAAACATGAGGGCTTCCCCATCCATATTTTTCTTGTGTTTCCTCGTTAGTAATAACAGATCCTGAATTCATCTCTGATCCAGTCGCCGCTAACGTTAGTACTGTTCCGAACGGAATTGCTGCTTCAGGAATAGCTTTACGGCTAACGAAATCCCAGGCATCTCCATCGTATTTTGCACCTGCCGCTATTAATTTCGTACAATCAATAACAGATCCTCCACCCACTGCTAGTATTACATCGATGTTTTCTTTTTTACAGATTTCTATGCCTCGTCTCGCTGTTGAAATACGAGGATTAGGTTCTACTCCACTTAACTCAAATATTTCTAAATCTATTGCTTTTAATATTGTCATAACTTCTTCATAAAGACCGTTTTTCTTTATACTTCCGCCACCATACACTACTAGTACTTTTTTTCCGTATTTAGGTAATTCTTTTTGGATTTGCTCCAATTGACCTTTACCAAAGATTAATTTGACAGGGTTATAAAATGAAAACTTATTCAACTTCAATCACACTCCTTTAAGTTGTATTATGTCCAAATCTTTAAGCGAAATCAAAGAAAAGAACTTTTAGCGAATCATAAAATAAAAACTGAGCAAACACGTCCAGTACTTTTAAGCAATTACTAATGATTAGAGTATTAGTAGAAAATGTATATCGACTGGGGTTTTCGGGTCGCTTTCAAATTAAAGCCATTAGTATTTAGTTTTCAAAGTTCAAAGTTTTATGCTTTTTAATTCTAAAAGAGCGTGTTCAAAAAG
>NZ_ALJG01000137.1 GCF_000286315.1 Paenisporosarcina sp. TG20
GCCTTTGTTCCATTGTGCGCGCCTGCGGGGTCTCACCTGGCCTCGCTTTTCCCACTGGAGTCGCAGCCTGGAACGTAAATCATTCACCTGGTTAAAATAACCGTAATCAAATATAGTTCAAAAAGAAAATATAAAAAATCGTCCGATCTTTTAAAATGAAAGTACCCACATCTAGATTTAGATAGAATTACTAAACAAGAATATCAATGAACAAACTTCACTTCCGCTGAAATTCAAGAGGTTACTTGTGTGCTTTTAAAAAAGGAAATCACGCCTTTACATTTATATGTTTAGCGTAAGTTCCACCGTGAAAATTACATTTATCGGTTTAGCGTGAATCCCACCTGGAAAGTTCATGTTAGTCTCCATATACTAAAAACACTATGAATACAGGGTTTTTGGTACTCTATAGTCATATACTTTCTTATGTTTTTTAAAAATCGTGCATTGATTTTTAATACTTTTGGTAAACATGGCTTTTGTTAAAGGTCTACTTTTAGTATTCAAGTCGTTCCTAGTATTTGTAATTGCCTTTTTTCTTACTCATAAGTTGGGTTGGTATGGGCAATATATAGTGAAAGGAGGGTTTTTTATGTCCAATATTCTTGAATCTTTAGGAAGCCTTTTACAAAATAAATTAGACAATGAAGAACGAGCACCATTACATGTAGGAGAGGTAATGAATTGTTGGATGTTTCTAGCGGCTATTCACGAAGCTAATATTTTCACTCAAATAGCTTTAAATACAACATCAGATGATGAATTGCAAGAGATGTTAAGAGATAGTGCGAAATCGTGTGAAAAACAAACAAAATCGATGAAAAATTTTCTAGTGAATGAAGGGATACCGTTACCACCTTTAACGGAACATAAGCCAAAATCGGAAACTGTGGGCATCCCATCTGGTGTTAAGATGACGGATGATGAAATAGCAAATGGGGTTTCGTTAAAAGAGGTTACGGCTATCTTATTATGTACAAACGGTATGACACAAGCTGTCCGTGATGATGTAGGTAAAATGTTCTTACAGTTTTTACTGGAAAAAGTTAATTTTAATACTTCACTTAAAAATATGATGCGTAAAAGAGGGTGGATAAAGGTTCCCCCCTATTTCACACCACCCGCAATGCCGAAGAAATAAATAGTTAAGTTTGATCACAATTTCCGCGTAAAAGAAACATAGTAAGGATTGATGCCCCTTTTTTTACTATATGATCAGGTAATAGCGGCGGCACTTCTAGTCATCTTCTTTAGATTGTAATGTAGTCCATTCATTTTAGAATTCCTTACTTACCCCATTACTCGAGAATAAGTAGTAACTAAATCAATTCGGGGCTCTGTGCTAATAACAATTCATAATTATCAAGTCTCTAAAATTTTAATAAAGTCATGTGATTCAGTGGTTTCCAATTATTATTATATTGATCAATTCGATGTTAAACCTATTGTTGTACAATAATAGCTGGTCAGATAAAATTATAAATTACCTTTTGTTTTTAGGTAACAAAAGGTAATACCAGTAATTTAAAATGTCATCTACCCATGAGGAAACGGTTTAAATTGAATATTTAACCGGCATTAAGAAAGAGGATTAGCTCCAGCAACAAAATAATGCTGAGTTTCTATCTTACATCTTTATGCCTAACGAATTGTTCATATAGCTAAGAATGTTAGTTATAGTTCCAAGTATTCTTCTAGTGTTTGTTTGTGTGTATACATATCAGTTGCAGATTCAACACCAACATAGCGGAAGTGCCATGGCTCGTGCATGTAACCTGTAACCTCTTCTTTACCTAAAGGATAGCGTAAAATAAAGCCGTATAAATGAGCATTTTGAGCGACCCATTTTCCAGCCGGCGTCTCACCAAAGGATTGCGCGGCCCAATGCTGTTCAAAGTTTTTCTCACCTATATCAAATGCTAACCCAGACTGATGTTCAGAATAACCAGGACGAGCGCTATATTGATCCGCTAGTTCTTGTCCATCTTTTGCTACGTATTGGTTGTAGAGGGTTTCTTGTCTCTCGAATGAACGGAATGTACTAAAGGCAACCAGTTCGAATCCATCTAGTCTTGCAGCTGCAGCCAATTGATTAAATGATTCTCGAGCTTTTGGATCCTCTCCTTTATTGTAATCTTTAGGTAGTGGGTATCTTTTATTTACTACTAGCAACTGATTTATAATAGTTGGAGAATTTGGATGTTCTTGATTTGGCAAATATGTATTATTTGCTGGTTTCTCTACAGGTGGTTCGGGACTTTCTTTTGGCTCTTCAGGTGTTGAGATAGGTGGTTTAGTTTTAGTTGGTCCGTCGATAGAAATATCTTCTTCTCCATTGGATTGTTGTGAACTATCTTGTGGTTCAAGAGTTGTTTGTGTTTCTTGATTGAGTGCAGATAAACTATCATCAAGATTCCAGTTATGTAATCCTAACCAAGTCAAAGGGACAATGATCAATATGCTACTTATAATACCTGATACGACAATTGGCCATTTCTTTTTATTGTTTTTATTAAATCGATATTTACGAGATTGCATGAGAAGCCTACTTTCATTTAATGTACCTTTATTTTACCATTAAACTGTTTTAAGATGGTACATGACATCGTCTTTTTGCTATAATATATTCGATATAGATTAGAGGTTCACTTATGATAAATTCTCAAAAATGGTTATCGATTAACTTCTTTACATTCTTCTTTACATGGGGTGTATTCCTTCCCTTTTGGACAGGCTGGCTAACAACTGAAAAAGGTCTCACAGTTTTTCAAGCAAGTATCATTATGGGCTTCGGAATGCTAGCACGTGCTTTTTCAACATTTGTATTATTTCCTGCTGCTACAAAGCTATTCTCAATTCGCAAGGTTATGATATGGACAGCATTTTTATCGTTCCTTACTATGTCTTTTTATACGATAGGCGATTCATTTGCAACATTACTCGTCATTACTATTTTGTTCAGCATAGTCTACCCTGTTTTATTGCCTGCCATGGAAAGTAGCGCTTCTGTCTTGATGCAAAAAGAGCGAATACATTATGGAAAAAGTAGATCTTTCGGATCCATTGGCTATACGTTAGCACTTCTATTAATCGGGGTTACAACAGCCATATGGAAAGAACAATCTATTTTGTGGGTAATGTTAGTTGGTCTTGCTGTAATGTGGTATCTTTATACCCGTCCCTTCCCACCAGTGTTGTCGATTCAGCCGAAAGTGACAAAAGGTGCCCAAAAATCCGACTTTAAAAGTTTACTTTCTTTTAGACCATTTGTAATTATCCTCTCGCTTGCTATTCTACTTCAAGGAGCACATGCTTCCTATTATAATTTTGGTTATATTTATTTACAGGACCTTGGGGTGAACAGTTTTTATATCGGCTTAGTCTTAAATGTGGCTATTCTTTTAGAGATTTTGTTTTTTGCACGTGCTGACACCCTCTTCTTAAACACAAAAGTATCAACAATGTTTTTAATTGCCGGAATTGGCTCTACTTTGCGTTGGATTCTAATCTTTGCCTTCCCCTCTCTATGGGTTTTTATTTTAACGCAACTGCTACATGCTTTTTCATTCGGTGTAGCCCATTACGCATTTATGCAATTTATTTCTAAACGTTTATCACATGATCAAATTCCTGCAGCACAAGGTATGTACGCTGCTTTTGCCATGAGTTTAAGTATTGCAGTATTAACTTTCGCTGGTGGTTATTTGTATGAGATTAATCCTGGCTATGCTTTTCTTGGGATGACAGTTTTTTCATTCCCAGCTGTATTGCTTGTTTTACTAACGAGAAAAAGGTTCTCCTACTAAAAATCTTTTTCATAAAGTACGGACACAAAAAAGTATCTTCTCTCGAACAGTATAATAAGAAAAATCGAGACAGGAGTGTACCTATATGTCACAAATCTCTAAATTCGATGTTCTCCTATTAATGCACCAAATAGACGAACTTTTACAAAATCGAAAAAAAGATAGCAATAAGGATAATAAAACAAAAAAGCTTGTAACCGTTTAGGTTACAAGCTTTTTTATTTTATAACTGCACATGCAATACGGTCACCAGAATTCCCAGAGGGGTCCGTTATATAGTCGTCCGCGTTTTCATGAATTATTAATGAACTGCCATCCTTATCAAGTAAAGAATTTGGCTTCCCTTTTGTAAGAGTCACACTCGGTGATGTAATTTCTAAATCAACCTCTCCTTCTTTGGTTACTTTCAAGTTCGGAAGGTCTCCGGCATGATAGCCTTTTGGATCTTCAAAGCCATGTTGTTTATTAGTGGGATTGAAATGACTGCCAGCTGTTTTAAAATCTGGTTTGTCACAACTTCCTACTTCATGTATATGAATTGCTTTTTCGCCGGGAGATAACCCTTGTAGTAATAACCGGATCCTTACCCCTGCTTCCGTTTCTGTTAATTCGGCAGTTCCTATTTCATTTCCAGTAGAATCCACAACCTTGGTAGCTAGTGAATTTTCAATTTCAGCACTAACAGGAATTAACTCTGTTTGTTGACTGCATCCTGTTACTAGTAATAGGATACATACGATTATCCAATTCTTCACAAAAAAACCTCCATGAAATGATTTCTCATTAACATGATTGCTTATATTTCAGGATTTATACATTTGCATTAAAATTATCAACAAAACCCTACAAAAGAGCAGCAAAAAAATGGACATCGACTTTCATCCATTTTACTTAACGTTCAAGACTGCACGAATTCCATTAGTTTAATCAAATAAAAAGGTCATACAAAAAAAGACATAATTGACCCTTAATAATAAAGGTTACTTCGATGATACTACCCATTGCTATGATTACTCCATAAATCAATTTTCGATTACTAGAAAAAACTCAGATTCCACAAATGTGAAAGAAGTATAATCATTTGTTATTCTGATATTCACATTTATATTTTCTAATCAATATAAGAAAAAACGGGCAAAGTCGCCCGGTCCTTTAATAAGATAGCCTTCTATTTAAGCCTACTGATTTCCGTTACAGGCG
>NZ_ALJG01000138.1 GCF_000286315.1 Paenisporosarcina sp. TG20
CCAACTAAGTATAGCCTATCCACTTTCGCTAAAATCGAGGGAGGCTTTGCTATTTATATACACTGTACTGCGGATCAGGCCTGTTTTATAGATTGGCAGTTAACTCTAAATAGCCTTTTTCAACTACTATATGTATGATTGGTCATAAACAAAAAAGGTGCCTAGAAGAGGGAGTGTCTTCTTAAAGCAACCTTTAATAGTAACAGTGTAGTCTTAAATCTTTAATCGTATACTTGGGGATCCTAATTCTTGCATGAATATATATCATAATCATTTACAACCTATGCATAGCAGAACATACATATTACAATTGTATGAATATACACTTTTATGTTTTTCAGAATTTCATTTGATTTTAAGCATTATATCTTGCGTTGCGATCTTCGGAAAATTTGATTGGCTAATTGCCGATATAATTGCCACACCATCTGCGCCATTATTGATTACTTCTGTTACTGTTGATTGCGTTATCCCACCAATCCCTACAATTGGGATGGTTATACTAGCTTCACGCATTTTCCTTATTAGTTGAGGACCTTGAACTTTTCGTGCGTCCAACTTGGTTGCTGTAGCATACATGGGTCCAACACCTAAATAATCTGCTCCCTTATCAATGGCAATTAAAGCTTCTTCTATAGAATGAGCAGATACTCCAATTATTTTATTTCCAATTCTTTTCCGTACATCTTCAATAGAAATATCTTCTTGGCCAATATGAACACCATCCGCGTCTAACTCAATTGCCAAATCCACGTCATCATTCACAATAAATGGGACATTAAATTCTCGACAAATTCCTTGTAAGTCCTTTGCTAATTCAACTTTATCCCTGTCAGCTAAACAATCGATACCTTTTTCACGGTATTGAAACAGAGTAATCCCCCCCTCAATCGCTTCACGTAGTACGTGTCGAGGGTTCTCTTTACAATTTGGACTACCCATTACAAAATATAAAGTTAGTAAATCTTTGATTGGATGCATTAAACATTCACCTTCCGTCGTCTGTAGGCTAGGTGGTTAGTTGGTCCATGACCAGATCCAATTCCTAAACTATCCTCTATTGCTGCTTGAATGAACGACTTAGCTGTTTCTACCGCATCAAAAATAGACCTTCCTTTTGCTAGTTCAGCAGTGATGGCAGCGGAAAATGTACAGCCAGTTCCGTGGGTATGTTTTGTATATGTCCGAGGTCCAGAAAACAGGTGGTACACGTCACCATCATAGAGGAGGTCAGTTACTTCGTTGCCATCATCGTGTCCACCTTTTATCACTACATTTTTGGCACCAAGTTGAAAAATTGTATGTGCAGCTCTTTTTCGATCTTCTAATGACAAAATTTTATATCCAACTAACTTTTCGGCTTCAGGAATATTTGGTGTAATACAGTAAGCAAGTGGAATTAGTTGTTTTTTTAATGTTTCTACCGCTTCCTCTTGTAACAGTTGGGATCCTCCTTTGGCAATCATAACCGGATCAACAACAACCTTTGTCCATTGTTCCTTTTTAATAGCAAATGCAACTGCTTCAATTAACTCACTATTAAAAAGCATTCCTGTTTTAATGGCATCAGGATTTAAATCAGTTGCAACTGATGTTATTTGTTGAATAACTGCTTCTACTGATAGCGGGAAGATTCCTTGTACCCCTAACGTGTTTTGGGCGGTCACTGCTGTTATGGCTGACATCCCATAGACATCTAGTTCTTGAAACGTCTTTATGTCTGCTTGAATTCCTGCACCTCCACCACTATCAGAACCAGCAATCGTTAATGCTTTAGCAATCGTCACTTTTATATCCCCCTTTGATGATTTAATAATCCATTTCAACCCAAGTAGCGATGATATAAAGTTTTAGCTTCAGCAATGTCTTTTGTACCATGTATCAGTACCCGTCCATCCTTAAAAATAACAAGCCTATGATGTCCCACTGAAAAAGACAGTAAATATGGATTCAGTGATACCTTCCCTTCTTGTTGTGAAAGGATTTTAGCTAGACTTTCTAAATTTCTATCAGCTAGTTTAGGAGGTCTAATTTGAACTGTATCTCTACCACATAAAACAGCAGTTTTGGTTTGGTTTGAAAAGGTCAAATAGGGATACGTTCGCTTTTCTCCGCATGATAAGCACTCTTCATTCTTAACCTTGTCTACGTTAATAGCTGCATGTTGATTCTTCCATAAATCAAAAGATACGAGTTTCTTTCTTAATGATTGGTAATCTTCGACCAATATTTTTAATGCTTCAGAGGTTTGGTAGGATACAACCATTTGAACAGCAGGACTAATAATTCCGACGGTGTCACAAGTAATTCCACCCATTGGCACAGTCTCGAGCAGGCAATTTAAACAAGGAGTTTGTCCTGGGAGGATTGTGTAAGTAATTCCATAACTTCCAACACACGCACCATATATCCAAGGAATTTGAACCTTCTGAGAAATGTCATTAATTATCATTCGGATATCAAAATTGTCAGTTGCGTCCATGATTAAATCCACATCTTTAACAAGCTGTTCTAGTTCCTCGACAGAGACATCCATCACATGGGACACAACTTCTACTTCCGAATTTATAAGTGTTAAGCGCTCCTTTGCTGCAATAGCTTTAGGAATTCTTTGCATTGCATCTTTCTCCGTATAAAGTTGTTGACGTTGAAGATTACTCAACTCTACATAGTCACGATCAACAATCGTCAACTTGCCAATCCCAGCACGAACAAGTACTTCGGCACTCCCTGTTCCAAGAGCACCTGCGCCGATAACTAACACATGTTTCTTTGTTAATTTCGATTGGCCTTGTGACCCTATTGGCGCAAATAGTTCCTGTCTTGAATAGCGTTCATTCAACTAATGCTCATTCCTTCCGTCGGGCTACTTGCTGTAGCATACCGTTTTATTGGAATTCTACCTGCTTCAAATCCAAGTCGTCCCGCTTCAATTGCCAGTTTCATGGCTAAAGCCATTTTCACTGGGTCAGTAGCGCCAGCAACCGCAGTGTTAAGTAACACACCATCTGCACCTAATTCCATAGCGCCAGCAGCGTCAGAAGGTGTGCCAATTCCAGCATCAATTATAATCGGAACATTTGCTTGTTCAATAATAAAGCTAAGGTTTAATGGATTAATAATCCCTTGACCAGAACCAATTGGGGATGCACCAGGCATAATGGCATGACAACCTAACTCTTCTAGTCTTCTAGCTAGGAGAACATCGTCTGATGTATAGGGTAGAACGGTAAACCCTTCTTTTAACAACTCTTCCGAAGCATTTAATGTCTCAATTGGGTCCGGCAATAAGGTTTTCTGGCAACCGATTACTTCAACTTTAATCATGTCACATAGCCCAGAAGCCTTTGCTAATTTAGCAATACGAACCGCTTCTTTAGCAGTTTTTGCCCCTGCGGTATTTGGCAGTAAAACATACTTCTTTAAATCTAATTTTTCTAAGAAGTTAGGTAAACTTGGTTCGAATACATTCATCCTACGAACAGAGAACGTTAAAATCTGCGTCCCCGAAACATCTACCGCTTCTTTTTGAATATCAAAATTAGGATATTTTCCTGTACCTAATAGTAATCTCGAATTAAATTCATATGTCCCAATCTTTAACATCCTCATCCGCCTCCTACAAAATGTACTAACTCTATTTTATCCCCATCACAAAGTTGGGTTTCTTGGTGTAATTCTTTTTCCAAAATCATATCGTTCCATTCAACGATGACTACCTTTTGTTCTAATTCAAAATGTTGTAAAAGGTTATATATTGTTTCTACCTTATTTGGAATCTCTAATCTGTCTCCGTTAATTACTAATTCCAATTGATTCACTCCATTCTTAGGTGTATTGCTTTACCATTCGTTCCACTCGAAAAGGTGATAAATTAAGCGGTGGTTCTTTCCCTTCAACCAAATCTGCTATGACCTCACCAGTGATTGGTGATAGTAATATCCCATTTCTAAAATGTCCTGTTGCGACAAAAAGTCCTTTATATATAGGGTGTTCTCCCAAGTATGGCAAGCCGTCAGCTGTTTGCGGACGAATACCAGCCCATGCTCGCTCCCATTCCGCCTCCACAATGGATGGCACTAGATATTTTGCCTTTTCCATTAGTAAGGAAATCCCCTCTACTGTGACTTGTTGGTTAAATGTTCTTGGAATAACGGTTGCACCAACAATAATTCTTCCACCCTTCTTAGGAACAAGATAGCAACCATGAGAAAATATCGTACTCGATAGCAATGGTTGTTGTATCACCACAGAAAAACATTCTCCTTTGACTGGGTAAGTATCGAGTTGTAACCCTGTTTCTGCAAGTATCTTGTTACTCCATGCCCCACCAGCTACAATAATTTTGTCACTAGTAAAATGTCCTTCATTCGTTTCAATACCTGTGACTTTGCCATTTGAAAATTTGAACGAATGAACCTCTACGTATTCCTTTATTACTACACCAAGTACTGTTGCGGACTTCAGAAATCCTAAAGTTAACTGAGTCGCATCAACATGCCCATCTTTTTCAAGATACATTGCACCAGTGATAGCTTCGGACACTGCTGGTTCCTTCTTTCTTATCTCACTACCAGTAAGCCACTCTGCTTCTTCTCCGTTTTGTCGTTGAGTAGTAATGATTCGCTTATTTTCTTGCTGATCCTGATCGTTTAAGCAAATCTTTAACATTCCTTTATTAATAAGATCAATGTCTATTCCAGTCTTTTCTTTAATTTCATTAGCAAGTGTCGGGAACATCCCCCTACTTTTTTTAGCTAATTGAAAAAGAGAACCTACTCCATCCATTTCTGCTTGAGCACCAAGCATACCGGCTGCAGCTCCAGAGGATTTACTTGCAAGTCGATCCTTTTCCAACAACAGGACTTTGCTTCCTCGTTTTGCAAGGTTATAAGCAATGGATCCACCAATGACTCCACCACCTATCACGATTGCATCATACGTATTACTCATCAAAGTTCCTCCTTTATTAAGAAAAATCGGGCAAAGTTGATTTTCGCTCCATGCGGACGCTTTCCGTGGGGCACGGCCTCAATCTCCTCGTCACT
>NZ_ALJG01000139.1 GCF_000286315.1 Paenisporosarcina sp. TG20
GCGACGAGGAGGCTCACGGACCGCCCACGGAAAGCGTCCGCCTGTAACGGAAATCACTAGATTTAAATAGAAGGCTGTCTTATTCTACAGGTTATAGTGCAGTAGGGTTTGTGCTTTCTTAAAGGACCAGGCGTACTTGCCCGGTTTTTCTTATCCAAAATCGATTCCTAAAAAGTATTAAAATTTAAGTCGTTTAGGGTTCTAAGTAACTGACATCCTTGATAAAGCTTAAAATATTTTGCTCTACATCTCAATTATAGGAAACAAAAAATGGTATATTGAATTAAAAAAGGTATGGTGATTATATGTCCACAAAAGAAATTGTAGATAAAATATTATACCAATTTTCAACACATCCATCCAAAGAACTGCCTTTTATCGTTGCATTAGATGGCCTAAGTGGGGCAGGAAAGACAACATTAGCTAAGGAAATTGAAGAGGAATTAAATAAGAACGACTGTAAGGTAGTTACTTTCCATATCGATAATCATATAGTTGAACGAAACAAACGTTATCAAACTGGGAAAGAAGAATGTTATGAATATTACTACCTTCAATGGGATGTTAATATGTTAGCGACCAACTTATTTGAAGCTCTGAGTAAAGGCTGTAACAACATTGATTTACCTTTTTATGTTAATTCTGCTGATTCCACTTCAAATAAACAAGTTGCCATACCTTCAGATAGCATCGTGCTTATCGAAGGTATATTTTTGCAAAGAAAAGAGTGGAGAGGTTATTACGATTTCATTATCTATATAGATTTACCTCGCGACTTGAGGTATGAAAGAGTACTGAACCGCAATACATATATCGGCGAGTATCAAGAGAGGTTAAAAAAGTATCAAAGACGTTATTGGCCAGGTGAAGACCACTATTTAGAAGTAGAAAAACCAATTGACCATGCGGATTTGATTATAGTGAACTAATTTATAAAGGGTTTGGTGATTAAGTATTAAACAGCAAGCACTTTCTTTTATGAAAAAATAATGAAACCAAATACATAAAAACATTCACAAATAGTGAAACCGAACTTGTTTCAACCTCGTCTTAGGGGTACTCAATTATTGAGTTTAGGAAATGAGAAAGAAAGTGGGTGAAGAAAGTGTGGATAGATATTGAAAATGAATCCTTTTCTGGATTAAATGAAGAACAGTGGTTAGAGGAAATTATGGACCAATACGGGGACAGATTAACCAAGTTATCCTACAGCTATTTACACGATTGGGGAAGAGCGCAAGAAGTCGTCCAGGATGTATTTCTCATCTGTTACAAACAATATGATACATACCTTGATATTAAGTCATTCAAAGCATGGATTTATCGGGTTACGATTAATCGTTGCAAGGATGTACTGAAAAGTTCATGGATCAATAGAGTGGTTGTGAAAAACAGCTTTTTCCAGTTTCTCAGTTCAAAAGGAGATTCTCCAGAGATGGAATCACTTCAAAAGAATTCATACGAGGAGCTTGCCCAAAGTGTCCTTGCCTTGCCAGTAAAGTACAGAGAAGTCATACACCTGTTTTATTATGAAGATTTATCTGTTCAGGAAATGAGTGTTTTATTGAAAATCAATCAAAATACCATTAAAACCCGTTTGAGTAGAGGCAGAGAGATGTTAGGAAATATTTTAGAGAGAGGTGATTCTGATGAAGGATAAGCTGACAAATCTTCGTATGGCCATGGACAAAAGTGTATTCAAAGGAGAAAAGTTTACATCTCAACATAAACAGGAAGTCTTGAAAAATATTAAACGTAAGAAGAGAAAAAATGAGTGGTTCCCCCGGATATTAAGTGCAACTCTAGCTATCATTTTCGTAGTCTCAGGAACTTATTTGATAATAGGAGAACTAAACGATTCCACAGAGTACGCGGATCCTTCGCAAGTACCGAACTCAAATATCGAACCGTCACCGATACCTGACTTAAATGGCAAAGCAACAAAACCATCTCTTCCAGAAGAGGAGATCAAAGATACTTTGTTTGACTTAACTTCTATTGAAGAACAGGCATACGATAATTTCAAGAAAGATTTAGATTTGGCGCATCTAGCAGATTTAGAACCGATTAGCGTTGCTAAATTGCATATTTACTCCAGTTATAATCAGGATACTGAAGTATTATACGCTCTCTATACCGATCGAGAGGAACGCATCCTCTGGACCAAAGAAGAAGATGAAATTATCCCTGAATCTGATAGAGGTAGCAAAGAACAAATTCTCGCCCTATTTGAAGGGTTTGAAAATGGCACATTTATAAAAACAAGCGAATACGAAGGATATATTGAATTTAAAACAAGTGAAGATGCAGAAACGAAATCAGGTTTTCAAATGATCCAAAATGTAGATGGAATCTGGCAAGTAGCATTCATGCCGATTCAATAAGATACTTTGTTTTTTTAACAAATACATTCTTTATCAAATAAAGGGATATTAGACACCCTAAACCAAAATATTAAATGCAACTATTTGACTTATCAAAAGTATTACCGTGTTTTGAACGAGTAAAATAAAAGAGAAAAACACTTGAATACGTATTCTCATACAAATTTAACTTGCATTGTTTTTATACATCTTGCTGATTAAAGCAATGTGCTTGTGGACTTTCAAAATAGGATTTTATTTTCATATAGTAATTTCCTCTCTTATCCAATGACAAATAGATACAGCTTCGTTCATTCGATTTGCGGAATGTTAATGCTAAGAGTAGGTTATTTTTTAATAATAACTGTCTGACTTCCAAGTGCTGTGTTGTAAAACGTAATGATTACTGTTATAGTCAAGCAGTGTTGTATTAAATAAATGAGGAGAATAGATAAATGAAGAGAAAAGTACTTATTTTAATTTCTGGTATATTACTGTTATTCTTGGGAGCTTGTGGTCAGGAAGGATCATCCACAAATGAAGCTGAAAGGGAAAGTAAGCTCAAAATATACACAACCATTTATCCTTTTCAGTATTTCACTGAAAGAATAGGCGGAGACAAAATTTCTACTAAAAACATCGTTCCTCCTGGTTCCGATGCACACTCTACTGAAATGACTACAAAAGAGATGGTGAAATTAGCGGAGAGTGACGCATTCATCCATTCAGGAACAGGACTGGAGGGTTTTGTTGATGCTGTAAATGATGCGATTAAGAATGAAGATATCAAAATTGTAAATGCAACTAAGGGCATTGATCTTATCAGTGCAAAAGACGAAGAAGAAAGTCTTGATGAACATAGTGACGAAGAAAACAATAAGGAAGAAAGCGAAGAAGGCCATGATGAAAATGGAAGCGAGATGAATGTAGATCCCCATGTTTGGTTGGATCCTATTCGTTCAGTTACTGTGGCTGAAAACATCAAAAATGCACTGGTAGAACTGGACCCTGACAATAAAGAGGAATTCGAAAAGAACTTCAATTCATTAAAAAATGATTTGCAGGAAATGAATACTGAATTCAAGAACATGGTGAACAGTTCCGCGACGAAGACGTTCATTGTCTCCCATTCAGCTTATGGATATTGGGAAGATGTGTATGGACTCAAGCAAATTGGTATCAGTGGGCTTTCTCCAACTGATGAACCGTCACAAAAAGAATTAATAGAAATCATTAATTTAGTTAAAGAAAACAATCTGCAATACATCTATTTTGAGCCTAACTTGACAAATAAAGTGGCAAAGGCCGTGTCAAATGAAACAGATGCAGAGACTTTGACATTGCAGAATCTGGAATCGATGTCGAAAAAGGATTTGGATTCGAATGAAGATTATTTATCCATCATGAGAAAGAATATTGAATCTCTTAAACAAGGTCTCAACCAAGACTAGACATGACATCCATAAAATGAAAGTACAACAGCCTATCTGAATTCAGATAGGCTGTTGTAGATTTATTGTGGGTCTTAACTTGGAATCCATCAACCCTTCCGTTGATAGTTTTGTTCAAATATAATAAGCCACCATCTACCATGAAAAGTGATCCTCAATCAAAAAAAGAAGTTAGGATTTATTGGTTTTTGGTAATACATATAATAACAATACGACCAGACTGGACATACTATGGTGGATACTGGAATTAGTATACCCTGCATAAGAAATTGGTTGTGACAGTAAAGAAGTACCATTTACTGTGCTGAGAGCACGTATACAAAAATTTGCAACTTAACTACTGTCATTTGTATTGTCAAATTATTAGTGAGGTGGTTGTCCTATGGAAGCGATGATTGAAAAGTGTGCTGGGTTGGATGTACATCAAGAAACGGTGGTAGCCTGTATTTTATTTGGTCCGTTGGAAAAAAAGCCAAAAAAACGATTGAATCTTTTTCCACGACCACATTTGGATTATTGAAATTACAAGATTGGTTGAACTCTCATGAAGTAACAGATGTTGTAATGGAAAGTGCTGGAATATATTAGCAACCGGTATGGAACATCCTTGAAAGTGATGTTCACCTAGTACTTGCCAATGCCAAACATGTAAAAAATGTTCCTGGGCGAAAAACAGATGTAAAGAATGCGGAATGGCTCCATATTAAGTAATCGCATCTGTTTGCACATCTGTTTTGTAAACCTGTTTTTTTTGACACACTAGCATATCCAATTAACAGCCATGAATCCTCTTTTCCATATTTATAATAAATTGATTGTAACGCAAGAAGAAATGTTCACGGTTATCGAACGGAACATAGAATAATGGTCAGAGTTTTGTTACATACTATTGAACCGGAATGATATCTTTTAGAACAGGTAGTGCTGTATTGTAAACGATAAACTAAAGTGAGCAGTTCTCCACATGATGTAAGCGCAAAATCTGCATTATTCAGGATGTCAGTTTCAATATGCTAGTTTAAACACCTGTGTAACTAATCTTAGGACGGCCAAAACTGCACATTTACCTTCGCTGACGTTTTTCCTGTGATTTTATTTCAAGATAAGAAAGTATATAAATTTAGTGAGCCATGAATCCAGTATTCCTGGTATTTTAAGGAGTAGGTTCTAGTATGATACCGCTGATTTGCGCTCCAGGCGGACGCTTTCCACGGGGCGGGCGGCGAGCCTCCTCGGGCCAACAGGATGTTGGTCACGAAGGCGTTGCCACACGATGTGGCGTCCATAGCCTTTGTTCCATTACCGCTCGACTGCGGGGTCTCACCTGTCC
>NZ_ALJG01000140.1 GCF_000286315.1 Paenisporosarcina sp. TG20
GCGCTAGCGACCGAGGAGGCTTGCCGCCCGCCCCGTGGAAAGCGTCCGCCTAGAGCGCAAATCAGCGGTATTATACTAGAACCTACTCCTTGAAATACCGGGAATACTGGATTCATGGCTCACTACATATATATACTTTCTTATTTTCCAAGAAAAACCGTGCAAAGTACGCCTGGTCCTCTTAAGAAGGGTACCCATAGAAACCCGTCTATTTCCGCTACGGTAGACGCTTTTAGCAGGCGAGCCGCAGCAAGCGTCCGCCTGGAGCGCAAATCAGCGGTATCATACTAGAACTTACTCCTTAAAATACCGTGAATACTGGATAAATGGCTCACTATATTTATATACATTCTAATCTTGCAAAAAAGGCGTGAGCGCTTTTAGTTCGACAGTTTGATTGGAAACCTAAAGAACTGTTTCATTACCCTTACATGTCAAAAAAAGCCCCACAAAAGTGAGGCAAGCTTTTATATATAGTTCGCTAAAGAAAGTACCCCTGTCGCAGCTAATCTTAATGTCAAAATAGCTACAATTGGAGAAATATCAATCATGCCTAGCGGAGGAATAAAGCGTCTAAATGGTTCTAAGAACGGTTCACAAATTTTCTCTAAGAAACGACCAATTTTTGTTTCTCTTGAACTCGGTACCCATGACATGAAAATGTAGATAATTAACAAAAATGAATACAATCCTATTGCTTTATGAATAATATCAATTACAAATATCATATGAACTAGTTACACCTCTATTGTATGTCGTCATAAAAGTAGTCTGAAATAGCTCCAGCTACTTCAACCGTATCGGGTGCACACAAAAATATATCGGTGCCAATACGTTGAATATCTCCCCCTAAAGCATACACCGTTCCACTTAAAAAATCTACAATACGGATTCCTTGATCCTTGTCAATACGTTGTAAATTAACAACAACCGCACGTTTATTCTTTAAATGTTCGGAAATGTCTTGTGCTTCTGCATACACTCGGGGTTCTACTAATATTACTTTTGAAGATTTTTGTAAGTTTTGAAGACTTACTAGATTGGAAGGTTGATTTGATTCAACTTGAACACTTTTTCTTTCCTTTGGTGTTTTACGAACACTTGATTGATGCGCTTGACGCGGCTCTTCTCTACGAACATTCTGTGTAGCAATTGCCTCTTCTTCTTCATCTAAGTAAAAAAAGTTTTTGAATTTATTTTTTATACTCATGAGAATCCTCACTTTCTTCTCCGACTAATGCTTTACCAATTCGCACATAAGTTGCGCCTTCTTCTATTGCGATTTCATAGTCATTTGACATGCCCATTGATAATTCTAAACAAGGAGCATGTGAATAGTGCTGGCTAGCAATTTTTAATTGCATATCTTTTAATGATTTAAACAAGGATCTTATTACTTCATTGTTTGCCCCATTTGGTGCCATTCCCATTAAGCCTATTATATTAATTCGATCATGTTTATCTAGAGATTCAATAAATGATTCAACACTTTTTAATTCAATTCCATGTTTTGCTTCTTCTTCGGAAATATTCACTTGCACAAAGCAATCAATCTTATGGTCTGCTCTTTTTTGAATCTCGTCAGCTAAACTCATTCGATCAAGCGAATGAAAAACTTGAATTGAATTTATGACTTGCTTTACTTTTCGTGTTTGTAATGAGCCTATATAATGCCAAACTACAGGTTCTTTTATAGATGCTTGTTTATTTAGCAAACCCTCGGGGCGATTTTCACCGAGATGTTTTAGACCCGTTTCTAACACTTCGACTGCACGTTCAATAGAAACAGATTTTGTCACTGCTACTATATGAACATCAGAAATAGAACGATTGGCACGAGCACATGATAGGCTAATTTTTTCTTGAATTAGTTTAAATTTTTGATCAATTGGCATTTTAAAATTCCTAACTTTTTTTGATATTGTGATTATATTTTATTGTACCAATTCAACTTCGATTATTCAATGTTTATCAGTGTTTTCCAACCTGCTGCTAGATTGTACAATCACCACATCTTTTCCAATTACTTTAATATCGCTCAATCGAATTACAATTGATGGACGATTAGATGAGAATATTTCTAACATTTTTTTTGGTTCTGCCAAGAAAAAAGACTCTATAGTTCCTTTTTCTTTTGATATTTCTGCATCATTAACAAAGCCAAGCATTCTCCCATCTTTCGCTTCAATAAATTCCTTTTGTTGAATATCAGTAAATTTCAAAAGTAATTCCTCCTTTATATAGCTTATGTTTATGAATAGAAAAAAAGCTTTTATTCAAGGAATAAAAGCTTTAGACCTATTTTACTTTAAATCAACATTGTATTGCTCTTGAATGAAACGTACCGCATGCTTCTCAAGTCTAGATATTTGTGCCTGTGAAATTCCTAATTCTTTAGCAATTTCTGTTTGGGTTTCTCCATAATAATAACGTTTAGCTAATATTTTTTGTGCACGCATGTCTAACTTACTTAAGCTTTCCTTAATAAAAATATATGAGGACCAAGATTCTTCAGAAACTTGGTCATCTCGTAATTGATCGAGCATGAAGACAGGATCACCACCGTCGTGATAAATCGGCTCTTGTAATGAGATTGGTTCCTGAATTGCATCTAGGGCAAACAAAATATCTTCATGAGGTATTTCTGTTAACTCTGATAGTTGAATCAATGTTGGTTCATGCAAGTGTTCTGTAATATATTGTTCTTTTGCTTTCATCGACTTATACGCGATATCGCGTAAAGATCGAGAGACACGTACTGGGTGATGATCACGTAAATGTCTTCTAATTTCTCCTATTATCATCGGTACAGCATAGGTCGAAAATCGCACATTGTGTTTTAAATCAAAATTCTCAATTGATTTTATTAATCCTATACAACCTACCTGAAACAGGTCGTCTGCTTGTTCTCCACGATAGGCGAAACGTTGAACCAAACTTAGTACTAGTCTTAAGTTCCCCATGACAAGTTCATCTTTAGCAAATTCATCACCACTCTGTAACCGTATAAAGGTTTGTGTCATTACTTCATTTGATAAAACAGGTAGCTTAGACGTATCTACTCCACATATTTCAACTTTTGTACGTACCATGACTTTTCCCTCCGAACTCAGCTTTACACTGTGATACCTTTCAGTGTGTCCGCCTCGAAGGAAACTATTCTAATTTAAGTTCTCCAATTTCACCCATTAAACAATCGGTTGATTTAACTCTTCTCTTAAGTCATGTATGATTTTCTTTTCTAAACGAGATATATAAGATTGTGAGATACCTAACATATCAGCGACTTCTTTTTGCGTCATTTCTTCTTGACCATTTAACCCAAAGCGACATTCCATAATATGTTTTTCTCGTTTATCTAACATATCAATAGCTGAAAACATAAATTGACGTTCTATTTTTTTCTCAACGTCTTCTGTTATTATATGTTCACCTGTTCCTAAAATGTCGGATAATAATAATTCATTACCATCTGCATCTGAATTCAATGGCTCGTCAAATGAAACTTCCGATTTTAAGCGACTAGTTTTCCGAAGATGCATCAAAATCTCATTTTCTATACAACGGGAAGCATAAGTAGCAAGTTTGATTTTTTTATCTACATTAAACGTTTCAATCGCTTTAATTAGCCCAATTGAGCCAATACTAATTAAATCTTCTATATTTGTTCCCGTGTTTTCAAATCGTCTTGCAATATATACAACCAATCTTAGATTACGCTCAATCAGCGTATCACGAGCAGTAAAACTACCATCCATAAAAGCTTGGATTGTTCTTGCTTCCTCTTCACGGTTCATTGGGTGTGGTAATGATTCACTACCGCCAATATAGTAAGTTCCTTTTCGGCGCCAGTGAATCCAAAGCTCAATTAGCCTGTTCCAAATTCTGATTAACATAGCATTCGACCTCCCTGAATTAGCTAAATAGTGTTGATGCATGCAAGATCACGTCTGAATGGTGAGGAAAATTCTTGCCATTTTTGGTAAGTACCACATAACAAGGTGATAATGTCTGTTCGGTTTTAGTCTTTAATTTAATATGATCAACTTTAATACCTATTGCCCACTTTGACTCATTTTGAACAGTTTGAAGACGTATCAAACGCAATTGAGATCTAAATGGCATTGGAATCTCATAGAATGCATCTGTTGTAGTACCTTCAAAGGCAAATAGATAGTGCCATAAATCTAGAGGAATAAATGATTTCATCTTATCAGCACTAATAAAGTGAACTGGATTTCCTGACAGTGGTTCTGTACAAAGGTTTCCTGTGTCCGAATAGGAGGTGAGTTGAAATTCCTGTTGAAACAAGCGAATTGTCACTTGACCCATATAAGAATCTTTAATTGCTGTTAAATTAATACGAAACCAGTTTTTTCTTACACCTGCTAAGCTTAATACCAATACACCTCCTGCGACGATTAAGACTACATACCAACTAGCACTTGCTAAGACTGGTTGAACAACAGTTAATAAACCACCCGCAAACAAAGCACCAATCAATGTGTTTGTAGCAGCAAGTAACCAATTTGTCCGATTCAATCCAAAAGCGATCGTTATCATAAAGATAAATGTTACAACAATTGAAAAGAAACTACCCCCAAATAGAACGATACTTAGTCCACCAATAAATGCACTTATCCATAAACGCCAACTTTTTTTATGAAACGACCCCATTTTGTTTGAAAAAGAAAGTAATGAAAAATTAATGAGAGTATTAATAGTTATTAAAACTTCAGCATACATTTTCTCACCTCCTATAAATAAGGTATCACTTACCTATTGCAAAACCTGTCAGTTCTTGTTATTTTTTTAAAAAAATCTACGACAAAAAAACCCATTCCTTATGTGCACACTTAGGCTACTAGGAATGGGTTTTTCGTATAGTTATTTTATTACACGGTCTCCTTTTATGTGTTTTTTCTTGAATACTAGATTGCATCTCCACTTTACAAATCGCGGAGCATGGAGACATTGTAAGCTTTCTTAGCATTACAATATACGACGTGTAACCGTCCGTTTTTATAGCTCAAATGCTAGTTAAGAAAAACCGGGCAAATTCGGCCCTGTCCTTTAAGAGAGCAAATAATTTAAGTATCAGTTTAAAAGGTTATTCCTATAGTATCGACTTTTGTTTCCTGTGTGATTTCCGTTAC
>NZ_ALJG01000141.1 GCF_000286315.1 Paenisporosarcina sp. TG20
CACTCAAGCCGAAAGTCGGGTTAATGAAAAATCCGGAACAATCGATTCGGTTCAACTAGAATTGCAGGAAGCCTTGAATAAGTTATCTGAACAGGAACAACAACTGGTGTACATGAAGTATTTTCAAGACGCGAAAATTAAGGATATTGCTTTGATGGAAAACATCCCTGAAGGTACAGTAAAATCGCGTCTCCACAAAATCATGAAAACATTACGCCGACATCTTACAGAGAAAGGGGAGATGGATCATGTATGAAAAAGAAGAAGAAAAATTGGAAGATCTCCGACAGCATCTAGAGCATCTGAATATCCCTACAGAACAAGTAGATGGTGCAATATTACAAGGTTTTAAACGCGCAAAACGTGAACAAGGGATAAAGAAAAAAGGACGCATCCGAAAATATAGTATGCTAGTAGTTGCTGCACTACTTCTAATTACATTGGCAACTTCCATACGAGTTTCCCCTGCCTTCGCAAACGCTGTAGGTTCAATACCCGGTATGGAAAAAATCGTTTCATTGATTCAGTTCGATAAAGGGTTTACAGCTGCTGTTGAAAACGATTATTACCAAGAAATCGGCATTAGCCAAACATATAAAGATGCAACGCTGACCATTGACGGAGTGGTGGCTGACGAGGAACGTATGCTCATTTTTTATACAATCAAAAACCTTGAAGGTTCGGGTGAAATGAGAGCACAAAGAATATCGATGCATGGAGAAGAGGGCAAAAAATTGCCAATTGGAAGTACCTCTTACGGCAATGAGAGCAATAATGAAAGTGATCCTAGCGTGTTTCATGGGACGATAGACATGTCCTTTCAGGAGAAATTGAAAGATACCCAATTTGAAATAAATATGTCCTTTGAAGACGACCATGACAAATTTGATTTCAACTTGAAGTTTGAAATCGCACCCGCTAAAGATTCTGGAAAAACCATTGCTGTAAATAAAACCGTTTCCATCGAAGGACAGAAAATTACGGTTAAAGAAATTAAAATCACGCCGTTGCGTGTGGCAATCCATATCAAGAAGGATCCAGCTAACTCCATGAAAATATTTGAAATAAAAGATTTAGCCCTGAAGAATGAAAAAGGGGAACTTTGGACTTCTACTAAAAACGGACTGGTGGCCAGCCATATAAGCGAGAATGAGCAGATTCTTTATATGGAAAGTAACTACTTTGACCAACCTAAAGAATTAGTCTTAACGATGAGTAAATTACAGGCAATGCCAAAAGAAGAGTCTTATATTTTGGTGGATACGAAAAACAAAAAAATCCTTAAGCAACCAAATGAAAATTATTTTTCCTCCATCGATGTGGTGGATCAAGACCAACGTTTAATGTTGAAATCGACGGTACCTGAAAATTTTCAATATGAATTGTTTACTATGTACATCGATGCAACTGGGAAAGAGTTCTATATTAATGAGTGGGGTGGTGGCAGTGGAGAAAAAATGTTGAAATTACCTGAAGAATCATACACTGGTCCTTTGAAAATGCCATTCTCTTACTACCCACGATGGATAGAAGAAAAAGTTGAAATCGAACTGGAGCTGGAATCATAAATGATGAATAAGGAGCCTGACGCAATGTAAGAGTAAAAACACTTTACATTGCGTCAGGCTCCTTTCATTATTATTTATCATGCCAATCTGCTTTTGTTATGGAAAAGACGAAAGCATCATGGTTTTTTTCACCTTGGTATAAGTAATTTCGCAGTAATCCTTCTTTTTTAAACCCCGACTTAAAGAGCAGTTTCCAAGAAGCTTCATTCTCTGGAAAAGTAACTGCCCCGACACGTGATAATTCAAGTGTTACAAAGCAATGTTCCAACACTTTATCCAATGCCTCTTTAATATATCCCTTGCCCCAATAATCAGGATGTAGGTCATAGCCGACTTCACATTTCTTACTCCATAGTTGTAGATTATTCAAGCCAATCGTACCAGCCAGTTCTTCAGTTTCTTTAACTTGAAGTCCCCATCGAATGGATTGTTTTCTTTCCAAGTTTGTTGCAAAAGACTGTATCATTTTCTCAGCTTGTTCTACTTCAACAAATGGATCCATTCCATAATATCGAGTCACATCTTCACGCGAGAATTGTTTAAAAAGAGTAGAAGCGTGTGATTTGTTCAACTCTATCAGTTGTAATCTTTCTGTTTCTAATATAGGAAATGACATATCCCTACCCCCCCATTTCTATCTGTCCGTTTCTTTAGTAAAGTATATATAATCAATTGCAATACCTTTTATATCAAATTGTCTTAAAAAAGAAGTCACTTGCCCACGGTGGTAGGATGCATGATTGATAAATGTAAAAAACATTTCTTTACGTTTGTTCGAAAACGGATCTCCTCTTAAATTAGTAAACTTTAATACTTGATTCCAATCATCATCTAACAGCGTTGGGAAGTATTGTTCCATTTCTACATGCAACTCCGTAAAAGCTTTTTTAGTTAATGAAACTGTACTAACATCAAACTCAATCCATTCGGGTTTCTCAATACCGGTTAAACGTTTGTACCATATGTAGTCCACACTTAGTATATGTGAATACGTTTCACTGATTGATTTAAATGAATTCTTTGCTTCTTGATGAAAAACCGAAGCATTTTGTGACTCAACATGATCTAATAATTTTTGAGTTGCCCACTTATGATATCGAAACATCGATTGCCAATCCATTATAAGTCCTCCTTTTAAAAAATGTTAATATTTTCTATGTTAACACTTTAATAAGGTAATACACTACCACTGCATCTTGTTATAATTTGGTAAATAGTTATTGAAGTTCTATTATACCACCCTTATACTCGGTGTAGAGGAGTGTGTTCAACATGATTTTATTAACAGGTGAGAATTTAAATATTGAAGAAATGCGCTCTATTTTATTTCAAAATGAAAAAATAGAATTAGATCAAAATGCGTTAATTCGCGTACAAAATAGCCGTGAAGCGGTAGAACGAATCGTAAAAGAAGGTCGCACCGTATATGGGATTAATACAGGGTTTGGTAAGTTTAGTGATGTCAGTATTAATGAAGAGGACGTACGAGCATTACAACTTCATTTAATACGCTCACATGCTTGCGGAATTGGTGAACCGTTTGAGGAACGTGTGTCTCGTGCAATGGTTGTCTTAAGATTAAATGCTTTATTAAAAGGGTTCTCAGGAATTCGTGTAGACGTTTTAGAACGCTTAGCATACATGGTTAATCATTCGATTCATCCAGTCATTCCTTCTCAAGGTTCCCTTGGTGCATCTGGTGATTTAGCACCTTTGTCGCATTTGGCTCTTGTTCTGGTTGGTGAAGGGTTTGTGTGGAGAGGTGGACAACATATAGCAGCTTCAGATCTCTGGTCTGAGCATGCCATTGAACCACTTGTTCTTGAAGCCAAAGAAGGACTCGCATTAATTAATGGGACTCAAGCAATGACAGCTCAAGGTGTCGTAAATTGGTTAGAAGCAGAGACCTTAGCTTATCAAACTGAATGGATTGCAGCGATGACGATGGAAGCGCTTCATGGTATTACGGATGCTTTTCATCCAGCCGTTCATAAAGCCCGTGGTTACGTGGAACAAGTTGATGTTGCCAAAAGAATGCTTGTATGGTTAGAAGGTAGTCAACTAGTTACTGTCCAAGGACAAAAACGTGTTCAAGATGCGTATTCCCTAAGATGCATTCCACAAATACACGGGGCTAGTTGGCAAGTACTTGGTTATGTAAAAGAAAAGTTAGAAATTGAAATGAATGCAGCAACAGATAACCCGCTTATTTTTGAAGATGGCGAAGTCATTATTTCTGGTGGTAATTTTCATGGACAACCAATTGCCTTTGCAATGGACTTCTTAAAGATTGCTGTAGCCGAGCTTGCTAATGTTTCAGAAAGGCGAATTGAACGACTTGTAAATCCGTATCTGAACGAAGGATTGCCGCCATTTTTAAGCCCACAACCAGGACTACAATCAGGCGCAATGATTCTACAATACGCAGCAGCGAGTTTAGTTTCAGAAAATAAAACACTTGCTCATCCTGCATCTGTAGATTCAATTCCATCTTCAGCAAATCAAGAAGACCATGTCAGCATGGGAACAATCGGAGCCCGTCATGCAGGAAACATCATTCAAAATGCGCGTCGTGTGTTAGCGATTGAAACCTTCTGTGCGCTTCAAGGAACTGAGTATCGAGGAAAAGAAAAAATGTCCCCATCTTTACAAGCTAAATGGGATGAATATAGAACATTTACACCATCTATTGATGAGGACCGGATTTTCAGCACAGATATAGAGAGAATTAGTGCTTACTTGAAAAAAGAAACTGGCTTTACCACTTATTCAAACTAATCTTCTCTGCCTGTAATTTAAGGAAAGAGACAATAAAATAGGGAATACATAAAGAGCCTAAATTCACATATGAATTAGGCTCTTTATGTCTGTTAAATACTCGCATTAAAATAATAAAAAGATTATCAATGTAAATGTAAATATTGAACGGAAAAAAACCTAGCCAAAAACAAAATATTAATAAGTCTTATTCAATCAATGCTACACGGTACTTTAAGTAATTCATAAGTTCTTGAATAGAGCATTAATATAGTCGTAATCGATACTATTAGATTTATCAGAGTAGAAGAAACCTTTATACCTTATTTTGTTTTTGCTATTTATGATGAGCTCTTTATGTTCTTTTCCATTGTTACCGTAAATTGTCACTCGGAATTTATAACCCAAATATCCAACACTTAGTTTCCCTTTGTTGAAGGTTATCTTGGTAAGATTGGATATTATATGGTCTATTTCCTTTGAATCCGTAACGGTGAGTTTTTCACCTCGATTACCGTCAAAAATTTCTATTTTTGATACTTTAGAAGGCTTAATGGTGATAATTTTTTTAGGGATATAAGTGGTAGCATATACTCCCCCAAACAATATAATTGCAATTAATATTAATAACAAAATTTTTGTTCTTTTTTTCAAAGTAATTCCCCCTTTTTATTTTTGAGGTTATGGTGCAGTATTTTTGCCGTCCAAAGCGAACCGGAAACCGAAGTCGATACAGATAGTATAACCACTTTCTACTAACACTCAAATCATTAGGAATTGCATAGAAGGACCGGGGCTATTTTGCCCGGTTTTTCTTACAAAATAAGAAAGTATATGACTATA
>NZ_ALJG01000142.1 GCF_000286315.1 Paenisporosarcina sp. TG20
GCAGGAACACTAAGGAACGAAGGCTAAGAACGCCACGTCGCGAGTCAACGTCTTCGTGACCAACATCCTGTTGGCCCGAGGAGATTGAAGCCATGCCCCACGGAAAGCGTCCGCATGGAGCGGAAATCAACTTTGTTCGGATTTTATGCCTAGATTTTTTTATTGTGAAATAGACTCAAAGGCTTACCTATAATAACTTTTGAAAAATGCATATTCTAATTATAAAATAAAATATTGGAGTTGTTGAAAATGCCACCACGGATATATCGTAGACCTTATATCTATCCGCCACCTTATTTTTATCCGCCGTATCCGCCGTATCCACCATTTCCACCTTATTGGTTTTATCCACCTATTTGGGGACTTCCGCCTCGTCGCCCTATTTGGCCACTGCCATTTCCCATTATTCTATGAGGATAGAATTACGATCTTAATCAATGACTTCACCGTTAACAAATACTAAGTCTGTAATATCACGAAATAATAATAAGTACAATATATGTACACAATACAAGAGTGTATGATTTTTTACACCGTACAATTTATAAAAATATTCAGAAATATTTATACGCATTATATATTTGGTCAAACTCTAATAGATGCTAAAAAGCAGCCGAAATTGTATCTTCGGCTGCTTGTTTTTATGAAATTAGCATCTATTCTTTCGTCCACCCAAAAGGGTCTAAAACAATAAATGTTTAACATAGACTTTCCAATCAGTTTCTTTTATAGACTTCCAAGTAGGGGTTTCCATTGGCATTGGCATGAATATGGCCGGTGCATAACGGTAGTCGTGAATTTTTGGCTCGTCAATGATAATGGATTCGGACTCAATCCCATTGCTTATGATCGAACGCATTTTCCAGTCAAACCCTATCGTTACAGGAGTTTTCACAGCATGGCCTTGTGGATTAAGCATATATGCCACGGCAGATTGCTCAGCGCGATTGTATAACCATGCAGTTCTTACTGAAACGGCTTGTTGTGCTTCATTAACTATCACCATCGCATTTGTATTGTTGCCAAATGGTAGCTGATCGATAGATTCGTTTGGTTGGATACGAACTTCATAGTATGCCAGCGGGTTTATGCTTTCCTTTGGATCTAACGCCTTATATGCTGTTAGAAAATCAGAAGTGGTTGCCGGAACCTGGGATATACTTGTGACAACGCCTTCAATGGATTGATCTTTCCCGTCAGCCTGTATGCGGACACGATCGTTCACTTGGACGACTTGCCATTGTTCATCTGTCGCATATGTGACGACGATTCTTTCTGTGCTATAAATTTCAATAGCTAGACGATCATTTTCATCCCTAATCGCAGACACGAACCCTTCTACTGGGCTAAGAATTGCAACTGTGCCTTCTTGAGCAAGTTGTGCTTCTACGACTGCTATCTGTTGATTGATTTCTGACTGTTTTTGTTCGGCTTGCGAAATGGCTAGTGCATAGAATCCATCTTGTTGTACTTCAACGTCAAGCCCAACATTGACATTAATGTCGACGTTTACTGTCTGTTCTTCGATATCTTCATTTACATTATCTGTAACGTTTTCGTTTGAATTGTTTGAGTTATCTGCGTTTGCACGGTCAGATCTCAATGAACTAATCGTTCTATTCGTTTCAGTTAACTGACTCTCTAGTGCTTCAAGCTCTGATTCCCATAGGTTGCGTTGCTGGTCGGCTGTTGATGTGTTGAGTGTTGCCAGTTCTTGCCCAGCCGTTACAACGTCTCCTTCTTTCACTAACCAGTCCTTAATGGCATCTTCACTCTCCACGTAGACTGTTGAAACACTAAGCGGTGCAACGAGAGATTCTTTTGGTAGCTTTTCTTCATAGTCAGCTGTCGCTACCATTTCATAGTCATTTGTGTAAACCCTTTTTGAAATAATGCTTTTATCGCTAAATAACAGGATGGCGTTCGTTGCAAGAAATGCTGAAATGACAATGGCTATACCAATTGTTACCCATTTATTCATTTAAGGCACCCCCTTCTATTACTCGGAAAAACCATTCTTCGAGTGGAAGTAGACCTACGGTTGCTGTGATTAGTGCCATGATTAAGTTTATTCCTATGATGATAAAGAACAATAAAACTGGTTTAATTTCAGTAAATGCACGGATAAAGCGAATTTGAAATGCAATGATAAGTGCTGTGAATATTGTTAATTGATTAAAGAAGTAGACCATAAATGGGTACTCCATGAAGGTTGCTGCAAGTGGACCGAATGAAAATAGGGACACTGGTGTGGTTACGCCTAACATCATAAAGATGATGAATAGTAATGCTTTTTCGAGTAGGAGAATTCCTACTACGAAAAGTTGTAAAACCGCTAGTTTTGATAATGTGATGCCTGTAATGCGATTTAATAGAAATGCTATACCAAAAAAGTGGAATGCCATGTAAATGACTGCCCACAACATGATGCCAATAAGTGATGTGAGACGAGCAATGACATACGGGTCTTTTCCTCCTACTGAGAAGATTGATGTGATGTGTTGTGTGTTCATTCCCCACATTTCTTGTGTTACAAACAAGAGTAAGCCAATAAAGCCCACCATCCACACACGTTTTTTAAAGCCTCGCATTGTGGTAGTACCAAGATTATTTAGTAATTCATGCTGATTTGCAAAATATCGCCAAAACCGAAAATCAAAAAACATATGCCGAATTTCCTTTCCTTAACTACCAATCTATTATTCTTTCTATAACTCTACCAAATATCGACATCATTTGTAACGTCCAAAGGGTATAGTTCTAATAAAAATGGTAAATAAGTTTTTTAAAGGTAGTTTAAAGGTTCTATAGGGGAGTCAGATTGACTATGAAAAATATTCTTATGTGGATAGATAACACTAGATGAGAGACAGCGTTGAAGAAATCAATTTATGTTTTATTAGTTTTCGGATTAGTATAGGTGATTTAGTCAATTTATAAGTTATTAGCTTATGGACTAGTATAGGTGATTTCCGTTACAGGCGGACGCTTTCCGTGGGCGGTCCGGAAGCCTCCTCGTCGCAAGCTCCTGTGGGGTCTTACCTGGACACGCTGATTCCACTGGAGTCGCCGCCTTTCACTACAATCATTCTCCTTTTAAAATCAACAGTTATAACAATATAGTTTTAACAATAAATAAATAAGTGGTCATATCTTTTAAAATGAAAATACCTACATCTATATTTAGATAGGACGATTTTTTATGTGTAATCCTAAGTTTAATAAACAAGAATATATCAATGAACAAAATTCACTTTTACTGAAATTCAAGAGGAACATTCTGTTTTAGCATGTCAGTCTTCATATACTAAAAAAATCATGATCACTGGGTTCTTGGCACATCAATTTTATATACTTTGTTATTTTTTAGAAAAGTCCACTAGTAAAGAAAGGATTAAGTATTCCCTATATTACTCGCGTCGGCGCTTTGTGGATGCCTCCCGCGAGAAGCCATTAAACGGTTTTCACAATTAACATATCTAATATACCGAGATCTTTTAGACGCATTCGACGGAATTTTGTCAGTGAACTTGGACCGATGACGTCATCTTCTGGCGCCATAACCAAGAAGTATTTAAAGGATATATCGTATTTGGAACGTTCCACTAAGTCCACATTGATACGTCGTGAATGGCTTTTAATAATAGGTACTTGAACATACGGATAGGCGGAATCGCATTTCGACAGTTATCTATACAGTATTTTGTTTTTAAGTCCTCTAGAATAAAGGAAAAATGACTAGATCATAAATCGCCATGTACACTTTAGATGAAGGTTTCTTGGTTTGAAATCACGAGGAGCACCACTCCATTAACTTTATTTTAGTATAGTTCAACAAAGATATTTTTTGATGTAGACATACACTAGTTAATTGTAGTGGAAGGCGGCGACTCCAGCCGAAATAGCATGAGCTGAAGACCCTGGACTGAGCGTAGCGAGGGAAGCGGCTGAAGCCATGCCGGCGGAACGCGTCCGCCTGGAACGGAAATCAACAAGTTCCATATAAAAGTAAGTGAACAATTTGTCGTTCACTTACTCGCCATGAAATCTTTTTGAGGACTTTTACACTGCCCTCAGATTAGAAGGTTTTTTTGCGTGGGTATAGTGCAGGAAGTTGATAATTTATAATACCAGTACAACTGAATAAGACTCGGATTGGGTATTTTACATAAACACATTTATGAAAGATTTACTTCCTTTAAAAATAATTTGAGGTGCCAAGCAATTTTTAAGCTACAAAATGCATGGCACCCGCTGCTCCTTTCTGACGAAAAAATGAAAGTACCCTTTTTAACTTCCATTTTGCCGTAGTATTTAATAAAGATTTAGGCCCCCACCTAAACAGGTTGAATGGATGTATTCGCCTAAAGGCAACACTGCTTGACGGTGTGGTGTAGGAATGAGTCGTACTACCGCTTTGCTATGTATGAAATCCATCTTCCTCTATTTCTCCTTTTCCCAACAAGGATGTAATAGCTTTCTATAATTGTAAATCTCCATGGAAAAAATTGAAATATTTTCAAGCAAAATTAAATTTTAAGTCCTTTTAGACTTGTAAAATTGAATTTTGAATATATAAAGTCGGGCAAAATTAAATTATCGGTAAAAAATGAATAAAAATATTTTTAAAAACCAATACTTTATGTAACCTATCAAAGGAATAAACGAACATATTATAAACTATCTTGTTTCCTACGATAGCAATTGACTGGCAAAGTCTATCTCTCCGAAGAGTAAGTAAATTTTGTTATACTCATTCAATTATTTGAGATCGCAGTTACTCTTACCCTTTGTGCAGGGAAAAATTGTGAGAGGATGTGTTTTTTTGAATTTTGATAAAATATTTGATTTAAATGTTGTCGATTTACTGTTTGGAGTAATAGGTTCAAGTGTTTCAGTCATTGTTTTGTATATGTTCACTTCATTTTAGGAGCGTGTTGTATGTTCATCAAGCCCAAATAAAACCCCTTCACCAAAATTTGGAGAAGGGGTTTTTATGTGCCAATTTTTTGATAAACACCTTGATAGTAATTTTATTGCTGAAGTGACGACCTAAAAAAAGTGTAATAAACAAGAAAGTGGCTAAGGCTAGCCGTGCCACCTATCATGCATTTAGGTTTTACACTAGATCGATTAGGATTTTCCGTTTGCTTGTAGACTATAATGCTATTTTTAGAGAGTTTTAGTGCTCTCTGTGGAAAATGCTTTACTTATCTTCGGAATTGCTGCAGTTTGATGGGTTTTTTATTGGAATCTCTGGTGAGCGTTGG